>NZ_JBEYKR010000071.1:0-36299 GCF_040703535.1 Streptomyces sp. NPDC007346 | reverse complement strand
GATCATGCCCAGCAGGCCATTGAGCGGGGTGCGGATCTCGTGGCTCATGTTGGCCAGGAATGCGGCACGGGCCTGGGCCATGTCCAGTGCTCGGCTTCCCGGGTGCGCACCAGCAGCAGCATGAACGTCGAGAACAGGTACGAGCCCGCGTTGGCGATCAGTGCCACCGGAGCGGTCAGCACGGAGACCAGGACACCCGCCATACCGGGCCCGGCGACGTCCGAGACCGACTGGCTGATCCCCATCTTGGCGTTGGCCTCGACGTAGTGCTTGGGATCCTTGACCAGGGTCGGCACGAACGGCATCCAGCTCACGTCGAACAGACACGAGGCGGTGCCCAGCGCGCAGGCGATCACCAGCAGCACCGGCATGTTGAGGACGTCCAGCCAGTGCAGTACGGGGATCAGCCCGATCAGCACCGCCCGGAACAGGTTGGTCGCGAGCATGACGTTCCGCCGCCGGACCCGGTCCACCCAGACTCCGAAGAGCAGGGCGAAGCCGATGTACGGGACGAGTTGCAGGAAGCGCAGGAAGCCGACCTGCTCGTCACTGGCGTTGAAGGCGTAGATCGCGGTCAGCGGCAGCGCCAGGTTGGTGACCTGGGTGCCGAGCAGCGACACCGTCTCGCCGACCCAGAACTTCAGGAAGTCCTGGTGGTGCCAGAGACTCCGGACCGGTTCGTCGGCTTCGCTCCCGGTTTCGTCGGATGTGACCGACATCGATGCCCCTAACCGTAGTTCTCGGAGTCGAGCGCGTCCTGGATGATCCGGGTCAGGGTCACCAGGCTCTCGCCGTTCCAGATGGTGTGATGCGTCCCGGGGACGGTGTACTCGCGGAGGCCGGGCATCAGCCGCTTCCACGGCATGTCCTCCGCGACCGACCGGCCCGCCAGGATGTGGATCGCGGGCCCGTCGTAGCCCCCCGTGACGTCGATGGAGTAGAAGCCCTCCAGATGCGACCGGAAGACGTCGTACTGACCGGCCAGCAGGTAGGCGTCGAACTCCTCCGGCAGCAGCCCGGACTCCTCGACGGCTTCGAAGACGGTGTCGGGCGCGATGTCCGACGGCCACTTGGCGAAGAGCTCCTTGAGCGCGGCGGGCTCCTCCTCCAGCCCCATCATGTCCCGGATGTAGCGGATGAGGATGTCGCGTTCCGGCGGGAGCGGCGCCACCACCGGCAGACCGGTGTCCACCATGATCAGGTTGGCGACCTTCTCGCCGGCCGCCGTCAGCCGCTTGGCCATCTCGTGCGCCAGCAGACCGCCCAGCGACCAGCCCATCAGCCGGTACGCGCCGCTGGGCTGGAACTCCCGCAGGATCTCGGTGTACTCGTCGGCCAGGTCCGGCAACGACCGCACGGGGGTGCGGTCGTTGTCGAACCCGGGTGCCTCGAACCCGTACACCGGCCGCCCCTCGTCGAGCAGCCGGGCCAGGCCCGCGTACGAGTACGCCGAGCCGGACACCGCGTGCACGCAGAACAGCGGTGTCCGGTCGCCCTCGGTCCGCAGGGGAACGATGCGGTCCAGGTCAGCCACGGGCCTTCGCCTCGATCAGCTCGTCGATCACGGTGGAGATGCCGCTGACCGTGGCGTTGCCGTAGAGCAGGCGCACGCTGATGCGGATCTTGAGGGTCTTGTTGATCCGGCTCACCACCCTCAGCGCCTGGAGCGAGTTGCCGCCGATGTCGAAGAAGCTGTCGTCGGCGCCGACCTGCGCCAGGGCCAGTACGTCGGCGAAGACGGCGGCCACCTGCTCCTCGGTCGGGGTCCGGGGGGCGGTGAAGTCGCGGTCGCCGTCCTCGTCCGCCGGCTCCGGAAGCGCGTTCCGGTTGATCTTCCAGCCGTCGTTGTTCATCGGGAACGCGTCGAGGGGCACCCAGGCGGTGGGCACCATGTACTCCGGCAGCGACTCGGCCAGGTGCCTGCGCAGCTCGTCGATGTCCGGCGCCTTGTCCACCGAGGTGAAGTAGCCCACCAGCCGGTTCTCACCGCGCCGGTCCGGACGCATCAGGACCACGGCCCGCAGGATGCCGGGGTGCGACTGGAGCGCGGTCTCGATCTCGCCGAGCTCCACGCGCAGACCGCGCAGCTTGACCTGGTTGTCCATGCGGCCGAGGAACTCGATCTGGCCGCCCTCGGTCCAGCGCACCAGGTCACCACTGCGGTAGACCTTGCTGCTGGGGTCGAACGGGTCCTGGATGAACTTGGCCGCCGTCATCTCCGGCTGGTTCAGGTAGCCGCGGGCCAGCCCGCCCTCCTTGCCGCCGATCAGCAGCTCACCGTAGACGCCCTTGGGCACCAGGTTGTTCTGCGGGTCGACGACGTAGACCTGACGGTTCAGCTGGGGGCGGCCGATCGGCGGCGGCGTCGTCCACTCGATCTGCTCCACGTGGTACTCGGTCTGGCCGATCGCGCACTCCGTCGGACCGTACAGGTTGAGGTACTTGCGGCCCGGCAGGTTCCACTTGTTGACCAGCTCGGGGGGGAGCACCTCGGCGCCGCCCATGACGTACTTCAGGTCCGGGTACGGCTCGGGCTCCATCACCGACTGCATCGCGGGCGGCAGGCCCGCGTAGGTCACCTTCTGGTCCCGCAGCAGCGCGGTGAGCGCCTCCGGGGACTGGGCGTCCTCCGGCGACACCGCCACCACCCGCGCGCCGACCAGGAAGGCCGTCCAGATCTCGCCCTGCGACATGTCGAAGTTCAGCGCGGGCAGCTGGAACAGCCGGTCCTGGGGGCCGAAGTCGAACGTGCGCCGGTAGGCCTCGCAGAAGAACGAGACCGCGCGGTGGGCGATCATCACGCCCTTGGGCGTACCGGTGGAGCCCGAGGTGTAGAGGACGTACGCGAGGGACTCGCGGGTCGCCCACTCCTCCAGCGGCTCGTCGGCGGGGACGGCCTCGATCTGCGGCCAGTCCGTGTCGATCAGCACCCGCGCCCAGCCCGAGGGCTCCGGCAGCCGGTCGGCCAGCGTGGAGCGGGTCAGCACCACCGGGGCCGCGGTGTCGCGGATCATGTAGTCCAGGCGTGCGGCGGGCAGCTTCGGGTCCATCATCGCGAAGGCGCCGCCCGCCTTCAGGATGCCCACCATCGCCACGTACGCGTCCACGTCGCGGTCGATCACCGTGGCGACCACCTGGCCGTGCTTCAGGCCCAGGCCGCGCAGGTGGCGGGCGAGCCGGTCGGCCTGCCGGTCGAGTTCGCCGTAGGTGATCTCGACGTTGCGGCAGACCACGGCCACCGCGTCGGGGGTCTCCCGCGCGATCTTGGCGAAGCCGACGTGCAGGGCGTCCTCGGCGTACTCGGCGTCCTCGCCCTTGCCGATGGCGAAGACCTCGTCGCGCTCGGCGTCGGTCAGCAGCGGAAGCTGGGAGACGCGCAGCGAGGCGTCCTTCACCGCGGCCGTCAGCACCGTCTCGATGTGGCCGAGCAGGGCCTTGACGCGCCACTCGTCGAACAGGTCCTTGGAGTACTCGACGAACGCCTTGAGCGTGTCACCGGACTCGACGAAGTCGATCGCCATGTCGAAGCGCGAGGAGGCGCCGGGCGGGCTGACCGGCACGCTGGTGAGACCGGAGAAGGACACGCTGCCACCGGAGTTGGCGGCGCCGAGCAGCTGCATGGACACCTGGAACAGCGGGTTGCGGCCGGCCACCCGCTCCGGCTGCACCCGCTCGACGATCAGGTGGAAGGGGACCTCCTGGTGCTCGTAGAGGTCCAGGTTGGCGTCGAGCGTCCGCTCCAGCAGCTCGGCGAAGGTGGGGTCGCCCGACACGTCGGAGCGCGAGACCACCATGTTGACGAAGAGGCCGACCACATCCTCCAGCTCGACCTCCGTCCGGCTGAGCATCGGCACCCCGACCGGGATGTCCTCCTGGCCGGTGTAGCGGCTCAGCACCACGTTGAGCGCGGCCGAGAGCACCATGTACAGCGAGACGCCGTGCTCCTTGGCCAGCGCCCGCGCCCGCTCCAGCAGCTCCGCCGGGAACTCCCCGACCACGGCGCCGCCGCCCCGGGTCGCCGTCGCGGGCCGGGGCCGGTCGGTCGGGAACTCCAGGGTGGGCAGGTCGGCCAGCTTCTCGGCCCAGAAGTCCAGCTCCTCCTTGAGCACCTCGCCCCGCATGTGCTCGCGCTGGGCGCGGGCCACCTCCAGGTACTGCGAGCCGGGCTTCTCGAACTCCGGCTCGCGGCCGGCCAGCAGGGCGTCGTACGCCGCCGTCAGTTCGGCGTTGACGATGCCGGAGGACCAGCCGTCCGTCGCGATGTGGTGCAGGTTCTGCACGAAGACGTGGTCGTCGTCGGCCAGCTTCAGCACGCTGTAGCGGTAGAGCGGCCCTTCCTGCAGGTTGAACGGCTTGCCGGAGAGCTCGCCCAGGGTCTCCTGGATGACGCGTTCCTGGGCCTCGGGGTCCAGCCCGGTCCGGTCGACGACCGGCAGGTCCACCTCGGAGGCCTCCGCCGCCACCTGGTAGGGGGTGCCGCCCTCATCGGCGTGGATCGTCACGCGCATGGCCTCGTGCCGGCCCACCACCAGCGTGAGGCTGCGCCGGAGCAGATCGATCCGGAGCGGGCCGCGCAGGCGGGAGGCGAGAAGGATGTTGTAGGCCGTCACACCGGGGGTCAGCTGGTCGAGGAACCAGAGCTGTTCCTGGCCGAACGAGAGCGGCGCCCGGCGCAGGGCTTCGGTCGATGTGGTCATGAGTGCGACTTTCTGTGCGATCGGATAACAACAACGCAGCACTTGCGGTGGCCGCGTCACCTTTTGGGTGCGGCACCGCAAGTGCTCGTCGTGAACGGGGGGGTGGTCAGCCCTTACGGCGGGTGACGAAGGTGTCGTTGATGACGTAGCCGTCGAGACCGTGCTCCTCGCCGTACTGGAGGAGGTCGCTGGTCGCGTTGATGAACCCGCGGCCGTTGAAGTTCAGCGAGGTGTTGCACAGGACGCTGAACCCGGTGATGTCGCGGAACGCCTCCAGCAGGGTCGCGATGCCCGCGTTCCGCTCGTGGGTGACCGTCTGGGTGCGGGCGGAGCCGTCGATGTGCGTGACGGCCTTCAGCTCCTCGGTGGTCACCCGGTTGAAGAAGAGCATGTACGGGTCGTGGACCGAACCGACGAACCACTTGTCCGCGTCCGACTCCAGCGCGATCGGGGCGATCGGGCGGTAGCCCTCGCGTCCCTTGATCGTGTTGAGCCGTACGGTCGTCTCCTCCGTGAAGGGCGCGGCCAGGATGGACCGGTTGCCGAGCGCGCGCGGACCCATCTCGTAGCGGCCGCGGGCCCAGCCGATGATGTTGCCCTGCTCCAGGAAGCGGGCCACCTCGGCGGCGACCAGCGGCCGGACCTCGTACTTCGCCGGGTCGGGCTGGACGTCCTCCAGGAACTCCTCGCCCGCGTAGACGTCCCAGTCGATGGCCGCCTGGCCGGTGTAGTGCAGCTGGGCGTCGATGGCCGTGCCGAGCGCCGCGCCGCTGTCGTTCGGGCACGGCGGCACGAAGACGGACTCGAACAGGCCGCTCTGCCGGAACTCGGCGTTCCAGTTGCAGTTCAGGGCGCAGCCGCCGGAGATCTGCAGCGGCAGCCCCTCGGTGAGGTTCTTCGCGGCGTAGTCGTAGAACCGCCCGAAGATGGCGTCGGAGTGCTTGGCCGCGGCGTTGCGGTACGCCTGCGACTCGACACCGATGTTGTACAGGTGCGACCAGGTCATCTCGTCCTTGGAGACACCGAGCACGATGCCGTCCTGCTTCAGGATGAAGTCGATCGTCTCCTTCTCCTCCCTGGTCATCGGGGAGTCGTCGGCGAAGGCCGTCAGCGCCATCTGCTTGCCGGCGTGGCTGTAGTTGAAGTAGCCCTTGCCCGCCGGGTGCTTGGGGTCGGCGAGGGAGAACAGGTAGGCGTACTTGTTGCCCGGGTCGGTCATCACGTGCTTGAGGTGGGTGACCTCGCCGGCCTCGTCGATCCGGTAGAAGTCACCGATGCTGCCCTCCCACACCAGGGAGTAGTGCGCCTGGCCGGTGGCGGCGGGAGCCATCCCGTACGCGGTCATGATGTGCGAGCGCTCGTGGGTCGAGGAGAAGATCCGGACGTCCTTGCCGAACCACTTGCCCGGGTCGTCCTGTATGGAGCCCTCGCCGACGCCGAAGTAGCCGGCCCGCAGCTTGGGTTCGACGGAGTGGAAGCCCTTGACCCAGCCGCTCAGCGAGATCACGTCGGGCTGGCGGTCCAGCATCCCGGCGGCCCGGGTGATCACCTCGGCGGTCAGCCGGTCGTACCGCGGGAAGCTGTCCTTCTCCGCCTCCAGCGCGAAGAGAAGCTTGCCGTCCTCGATGGCGACGACTCCGCCGTCATGGCCCTCTTTGAAACCCAGGATCAACATGTGTGGGAGAACCTTTCCTTAAAAGGGATTTCGGGTTACTGCGCCGGCCGGTCGCCGTCGGGGCGGCCGGTGACACGTCCGGTGCCGAGCACGGGCCCGAGGACGCGGTCGAGGTCGGTCAGGGCACGGGACCAGACGCCTGGTGACGGCACGTAGTGGTTGTAGTAGCTGGCCCCCTCGGCGGGCGGCCCGAAGACGGCGACCGACCGCCGGGTACCGGAGGCCTCGCGCGGGACGACGAACCCGTCACGGTCCAGGCGGAGCGCCCCCTGGGGGCCGGGGGCGGCCCAGTCGCGCAGCGAGCAGGCGACGGGGTCCACCTCGGGGTCGAGAACCGGCCAGTCCATGTTGGCCTTGATCACCACGTCGGCCCCGATGCGGTGGGGCCGGTCCAGCGCCGTCGAGGCGATCGTCCAGCCGTCCCCGTCCCGGGCCACCTCCGGCGCCGGTCCGGGGCCCGGCACGACGACTCCGGCGGCGATGAGCTGGAGCAGTTCGTGGATGCGCTCCTTCTGCGGGCCGATCACGGTCCGGTTGACGAGGGGGACGTACTCGCCCATGAAGTAGCGGTGCGACTCCTCCGTCAGCCCCGGCGGGTCCACGGCCGCCCGCACTCCGTCGCGGTGGTCGCGGAGGATCTCCAGGCCCTCCTTCACCGCGCTGGCGCCCAGTCCCCGCTCGGCCTCCCGCAGGTCCGCCGACGCCCGCGCGACCAGCTCCGCCACGTAGGCGTCGTAGCTCGGCGCGCTCTCCCCGACCGGCCGCAGGATCCGCTCGACGGTCGCGATCTCCTCCGGTGCGGCCGATTCCATCCGGGCGAGGGCCTCGCGGTGGATCAGCGGTTCGATGTCCCGCCGGAAGTCGAGGCGGCCGTCCTCGGTGCGCTCGCGGAGTTCGGCGACGGCGGCCTGGGTGAGGAACGCGGCCGGTGCGGCGCGGCGGTCCCGCGTGGTGGCGGGCCGGGCGCAGGGCAGCCGGCCGGCCCGGTTCACCAGGACGATGCGCGGCTCACGGCCCGAGGCCCGGTAGCCGTCCTCGGTGAACTCGCCGCCGCGCCCCACGGTCAGCGCCGCGATCACGTCCATGGCGCTCAGCCCGGTGCCGAGCAGGGCGACCGTGGCGTCCTCGGGGATCTTGTCCACCTGGTCGGGCAGCGGGTACGGCATGGCGATGAAGCCGTCCGTCGCGGCCGGGGGGCTCTGGGCGACCCCGTGGCCGGTGGTGACGACCGCCAGGTCGACACGGTGCTCCACACCGTCGGCGAGCGTCACCGTGGCGCCTTCGGCGTCCGGGCGTACAGCGGCGGCCACCGCCGGCACGCGGCGTACGGTCAGCCGGTCCGAGGCCGAGGCCCGGTCCAGCAGCTCCCCGGCGGCCCACTGGAGGTACTCGCCGAGCAGCCGGCGCGGCAGGAAGTCGTCGAACGCGACGGGTCCGTGGTGCTCCTGGCACCAGTCGAAGAACCCGGGTCCGGGCGTGACCGGCGCCCCCGGGGTCATCCGCTCGTCGGAGAAGATGGTCAGCTGCGAGGCGATGGTGTTGAGCAGCAGGTAGTCCGGCTGCTTGACATCGTGCATGCCGACGCCCGGCTCACCGGGTTCGATCAGCAGCAGCTCGACGGGCGGGCCGTCTTGCAGGGTGTGGCTGATGACCCGCTCCAGCGCCGAGAGGCCGCGCGGGCCGACGCCGATCACGGCTATGCGTACGGGAGTCACCAGCGGCTCGTCTCGCCGAAGAAGTTCGGGATCTCCACCGCGAGGCCCTGCTCGCGGGCCGCGCCCAGGACGTACTGGCCGACCGCGAGGTCCAGCACGCCGAGGCCGAACGGGGAGAAGACCAGCCCGCGCTGGGCCTGCGGCTGGGTCCGCCCCTTGAGCACGTCCGCGAGGGTTCCGCTGACGAAGTCGCGGCTCCCGGTGGCCTGTTCGGCCAGGTGCGGGGAGGTGTTGGCCTTCATGCAGTGCTCGACGTCGTCGAAGTAGTTCTCGGCGGCGAGGATGACCGTGGGCTGGAAGTCGCGCAGGGAGATGTTGAGCGCCACCTGGCCGGGGCGGAGCAGCTGCCCGATGTACGGGGTGCCGGCCGTGGTGGTGGTGATCACGGTCTGGGCGGTGAGCGCCTCGGTCAGCGAGCCGACCGCCTTGGCCGTGAGCCCGAGCTCCTCGGTCGCGAAGCGGGCCAGGTTCTGCGCCGACTCGGCGTGCAGGTCGAAGACTTCGACGGACCGGAGCGGGTAGTCCGTGGCCACCAGGTAGCGGAGGATGGTTCTGGCGATGACACCGGCGCCGATGAACGAGACGTGGCCGTCCGGGGTCACATGCCGGGCGAACGCCCGTGCCGCCACCGCGGCCGAGGCGGCGGTGCGGACCGCGCTGATGTTGGCGGCCTCCAGCAGGGCCTTCGGGTAGCCGGTGGCGTAGTCGTTGAGGATCAGCGCCGCCGAGGCCCGCGGTATGCCCTCAGCGACGTTCCCGGGGAAGCTGGATATCCACTTGATCCCGACGGCGTGGTCCTCGGGCAGCTCGATCGAGGCGGGCAGGGCGATGATCCGCGCGTCCGGCTTCTCGGGGAAGCGCAGGAAGTAGCTGTCCGGGTTGACCGTCTTGCCGGCGTCGTGACGCAGATAGGCGTCCTCGACCAGGTCGACGACCTGGGCCGCCGAGCTGTCGAGGATGTCCTTGACGACCTTGCCGGGCACCACATCAAACGAGAACATCGAGCTCCTCCTCGGGTAGCTGTCCATCAGCGAAGTGGGCCTTGTCCAGACCCCGGTCGGCCACCCACTTGTCGTCGTACACGGAGTTCAGGTAGCGCTCGCCCAGGTCCGGTGAGATCGCCACCACGGTCGCGTCCGACGGGATCTGGGGGGCCAGACGGCGGATCGCGGCCAGGACCGTGCCGGTCGAGCCGCCCGCGAGCAGACCGGAGTTCTTGGCCAGCCAGCGGCACTCGCGCACCGTCTCCCACTCGGGGATCAGCAGGACCTCGTCGGGCGCCTGGTTGTCCAGGATCGGCGGTCGCTGGCTGGTGCCGAGCCCCGGGATGTGCCGGGGCCCCGAGGTGGCCTGGAAGTTCACCGAGCCGGCGGTGTCGACCGCGATGATGCGGGTCTGCGGGCTGCGGCGGCGGAAGTAGTCGATGCAGCCCATCAGGGTGCCGCCGGTCCCCACTCCCAGGAAGAGGTAGTCGACCTTGCCGAACTCCCTGAGCATGGAGGGCGCGGTGGCCTGTTCGTGTGCCGTGGGGTTGGTCGGATTCTCGTACTGGTTGAGCCAGTAGACATTCGGGTCAGCGGCCTGCAACTGCTGTATGTAGGAAATCCTGGAACCCAGGAAGCCACCGTTGGCGTCCCGTTCGGTGATTTCCACGACCTCCGCTCCGAGGGCGCGCATGATGGCCACGGCCGTCGCATTGGAATTCGGGTCGGTCACCAGGGTCAGCCGGTAGTCCTTCGCCGCACAGATGACGGCGAGGGAAATTCCGAGATTCCCGGATGTGGATTCGATGAGCCGAAGGTCGGTCAGGTCGCGTCCCGAGTTCTCGGCGGCCTGGATGAGCCCGTGGGCGGTCTTCATCTTGATCGAGCCGCCGGGATTGAATCCTTCGACCTTGAAATAGAGCCGGTTCAGGTCATCGATCCCGGAGACCCGTAGGTATATGTCGTCCAGGATAAGATCATAGACATGCTCAGCAATCAACTTCATTCCCGAAGGGAGTAGGGATTGTGCCTCAGCTGTGCCTGCGACTGCGTGCCTGCAGCTCCTGAAGTGAGCTCACCTCGAATTCCATTCGGTTCCTGGCCCTGATGGCCCTGACCATGGCCAGCAGTCCGGAAGCCGTCGTCACATAGGGGACGGAGTGCTGGGCGGCCGCCGTACGGATCTCCCGGTCGTTGCCGCGGCTCACTCCGTGCGCCGCGAGACTGATGACGAAACTGATCTCGTTGTCGCGGATCCAGCCGACGGTCGGCTCCGGGGAGCCGGCCTCGACCACCCCGTCGGGGAGGAACCCGGCGACCGTCAGCAGCTCCGCGGTACCGGCCTCGGCGCTGATCTCGAAGCCGTAGCCCCTCAGCGTCCGCAGCGAGGGCAGCACCCGCGGAAGGTGTTCCAGGGCGGAGGAGACGTAGATCCGGCCCGAGAGCGGCGGGGGGAAACCGGCGGCCAGCTGGGCCTTGGCGAAGGCCACGTCGAAGCCGGAGCCGATGCCCATGACCTCTCCGGTGGACTTCATCTCGGGTCCCAGCAGGCTGTCCATGCCCTCGCCGCCGCGCGTACGGAAGCGGTGGAACGGCAGGACCACGTCCTTGACCGCGATGTGCGAGCCGGGCCGCCGGAAGCCCCCGTCCCCGGCCGCGGGCAGGATGCCCTCGGTACGGAGTTCGGCAACGGTGGCACCGAGCATGATCCGCGCGCCGGCCTTGGCCAGCGGGACTCCGGTCGCCTTGGAGACGAACGGCACCGTGCGACTGGCCCTCGGGTTGGCCTCCAGGACGTAGAAGATGCCGTCCTTGAGCGCGAACTGGATGTTCAGCAGGCCCTGTACGCCCAGCCCCGCCGCGATCACCTCGGTGTGGGCGCGGACCGTGTCGATGTCGGCCCGGCCCAGAGTGATCGGGGGCAGCGCGCAGGCCGAGTCACCGGAGTGGACCCCGGCCTCCTCGATGTGCTCCATCACGCCGCCGAGGTAGACCTCGCGCCCGTCGCACAGCGCGTCCACGTCGATCTCGATCGCGTCGAGCAGGAACTCGTCGATCAGGAGGGGGCGTTCGGGCGAGACCTCGGTGGCCTGCGCGACATAGGCGGCCAGCGCCTCCTCGTCGTGGACGATCTCCATCCCGCGCCCGCCGAGCACGTACGAGGGGCGGACCATGACCGGGTAGCCGATCCGGTCGGCGACGGTCCTGGCCTGCTCGAAGGAGACGGCCATGCCGTTGCGCGGCGCGGCCAGTCCGGCGGCGTCCAGCACCTCGGAGAAGGCGCCGCGGTCCTCGGCCAGGTGGATGGCGGCCGGTGAGGTGCCCGCGATGGGCAGTCCCGCCTCGGCCAGCCGCCTGGCGAGCTTGAGCGGTGTCTGGCCGCCCAGCTGCACGATGACCCCGGCCACGTCCCCGGTCTCGCACTCGGCCAGGTAGACCTCGAGGATGTTCTCGAAGGTCAGCGGCTCGAAGTAGAGCCGGTCGGAGGTGTCGTAGTCGGTGGAGACGGTCTCCGGGTTGCAGTTGACCATGACCGTCTCGTAGCCCACCGACCGCAGGCTCAGCGCCGCGTGGACGCAGGAGTAGTCGAACTCGATGCCCTGCCCGATGCGGTTGGGCCCGGAGCCGATGATGAGCACCTTGGGCAGCCGCTCGCTCCGCGGGACCACCTCCGACTCCGCCGCCGGGTCGGTCTCGTAGGCGGAGTAGTGGTACGGCGTGGTCGCGGCGAATTCGGCGGCGCAGGTGTCCACCGTCTTGTAGACCGGCCGGACACCCCACCGGTGACGCAGGGCGCGCACGGCGTCCTCGCCGCCCAGCTCGGGCCGGAGCTCGGCGATCTGGCGGTCGGAGAAGCCCGTCCTCTTGACCCGGCGCAGCAGGTCGGCGTCCAGGGCCCCGGCGTTCAGCAGCTCCTCGCGCAGCTCGACGAGGGCCAGGACCTGGTCGACGAACCAGGGGTCGATCCCCGAGGCCTCGTGCACCTGCGCGACCGTGGCGCCGAGCCGCAGCGCCCGCTCCACGGTGTACAGCCGCCCGTCGTGCGGGGTCCGCAGCGCCTCCAGGGCGGTGGCCGCGTCGGCGCCCTCGGGGTCGGGCACGGTCCAGAAGCCGGCCGCGGTGGACTCCATCGACCGGAGCGCCTTGCCCAGGGCCTCGCCGAAGTTGCGGCCGATCGCCATCGCCTCGCCGACGGACTTCATGGTGGTGGTCAGCGTCGCGTCGGCGGCGGGGAACTTCTCGAACGCGAACCGGGGAACCTTGACCACCACGTAGTCGAGGGTGGGTTCGAAGCTGGCCGGTGTCTCACCGGTGATGTCGTTGGGGATCTCGTCCAGGGTGTAGCCGATCGCCAGCTTGGCGGCGATCTTGGCGATCGGGAAGCCGGTCGCCTTCGAGGCCAGGGCGGAGGACCGTGACACCCGCGGGTTCATCTCGATGACCACGAGCCTGCCGGTGGCGGGGTGCACGGCGAACTGGATGTTGCAGCCGCCCGTGTCGACGCCGACCGCGCGCAGCACGTCGATGCCCACGTCGCGCATGTGCTGGTACTCGCGGTCGGTGAGGGTCATCGCCGGTGCCACCGTGACCGAGTCGCCGGTGTGCACGCCCATCGGGTCGACGTTCTCGATGGAACAGACCACCACGACGTTGTCGTTGCGGTCCCGCATGAGTTCGAGCTCGTACTCCTTCCAGCCGAGCACGCTCTCCTCGATCAGCACCTCGCCCAGCGGGCTCTGCACCAGTCCGTCCCCGGCCAGGGACTCCAGTTCCGCGGGGGTGTGCGCCATCCCGGAGCCCAGCCCGCCCATGGTGTAGGAGGGCCGGATCACCACCGGCAGCCCCAACTCCTCGACGGTGGAGCGCACTTCGTCCATCGTCCGGCAGACGGCGCTGCGCGGGGTCTCGGCCCCGACGGAGGCCACGATGTCCTTGAACCGCTGCCGGTCCTCACCGCGGGCGATGGCCTCGACGTCCGCGCCGATCAGCTCGACGCCGTACTTGTCCAGCACGTTCCGCTCGTGCAGTTCGACGACGCAGTTCAGCGCGGTCTGCCCGCCCAGGGTGGCGAGGATCGCGTCCGGGCGCTCCAGCGCGATGATCTTCTCGACGAACTCGGGTGTGATCGGCTCGATGTAGGTGGCGTCGGCGAACTCCGGGTCGGTCATGATCGTCGCCGGGTTGGAGTTCACCAGGCTGACCCGGATGCCCTCCTCGCGCAGCACCCGGCATGCCTGGGTGCCCGAATAGTCGAACTCGCACGCCTGCCCGATCACGATCGGTCCGGAACCGATCACCAGCACATGTTTGAGGTCCGTACGCTTCGGCATCAGCGGTCCCCGCTCATCAGGGTGGTGAACTGGTCGAAGAGGGAGGCCGCGTCGTGCGGACCGGCCGCGGCCTCGGGGTGGTACTGGACGGAGAAGGCCGGCACGTCCAGGCAGCGCAGGCCCTCCACGGCACCGTCGTTGGGGCAGTGGTGGGAGACCAGCGCCCGGCCGTAGGGGGTGTCGAAGTTCTCCCCGGCCTCGCCCTCCACGGCGAACCCGTGGTTCTGCGACGTGATCGACACCCGGCCGTCGGCCGCGTGGATGACCGGGATGTTGATGCCCCGGTGGCCGTAGCGCATCTTGTACGTCTCCCGGCCCAGCGCCCGTCCGAGGATCTGGTTGCCGAAGCAGATGCCGAAGAGCGGGATACGGCGCTCCAGCACGGCCCGGGTCAGGGCGACCGCCTCCGTCATGGCCGCCGGGTCGCCGGGGCCGTTGGACAGGAACACCCCGTCCGGCTCGGTCTCCAGGATCTGGTCGAGCGTGCTGGTCGGGGGCAGCACGTGCGTCTGAATGCCCCGGTCGGCCAGCATGCGCAGGGTGTTGGTCTTCACCCCGAGGTCCAGTGCGGCCACCCGGAAGCGACGGGTCCCCACCGCCTCGTGGACGTAGGGCCGCGCGGTGCCGACCTGGGCCGCGAGATGGGCGCCGGCCATCCGCGGAGCGGTCAGCACCTGTTCGGTCATGGAATCCGGGTCGGTCAGTGCCTCTCCCGAGAACACTCCGGCCCGCATCACTCCGGCCTCGCGAATATGCCGGGTCAGGGACCTGGTGTCGATCTCGGCGATCCCGACGACACCCTGGTGAATCAGCTCGTCGTCAAGCTCTCGCCGCGACCGCCAATTGGAGGCGATCCGGGAGGGGTCGCGCACCACATAACCGGCCACACTTATCCGGGCCGATTCACTGTCCTCGTCGTTCCACCCCGTGTTGCCGATCTGCGGGGAAGTCTGCACAACGATCTGACCGTGGTACGAAGGGTCTGTCAGCGTTTCCTGATATCCCGTCATTCCGGTCTGGAATACCACTTCCCCGAGGGAAGAACCAAGGGCCCCGAACTCCCTTCCCCAGAATAACTTCCCGTTCTCCAGTACCAGCGCAGCCCGCTTCTCGGACATGTTCATCGTTCCCTCCTCCTAGCCGTTGAACGGATTCGGTCCAGACGTGCGGACATGCAGTGGCCGCGTCCCGCGCGGGAACCACTGGGTATGACCGGGCGTTGGGAGGGTTCTGCTAGCAGACGCGCCCGGAGAATGCGCCGCCGGTGTTCCAGCCGACGTCGTCGGCCCACCGATGGGTGCCCGGAGCCGGAGAGGCCGGTCCGGCAACTGCTGCCGTGAGGGCGGGGGTTGCGGCTCGTGACAGGGGGAACGGGCGGGCGGCGGCCTCGCCCGGGAGGAATCCGGAACGGTGGAAGCTCATGACTATCCTGACTTCAGACAGGGGCAGCCGACGGAGGCCTGTCCCAAAGCGTATGAATGGTCCTTGGTGACACGACACGGGCCCCTTCGGCGCATTCCAGCGACCGCATTCCCCTTGACCGTCGATGCCACTGATGTCTTTTGACCGGAATTCATCTTCGCGCAGGGCCGTCCCGGAGTCCCGTCCGGCGCCGCGGCCTTGTCGGCCTGCGGCTCTCCACACCCTGAAGATGGCCGGCCCATGCCGTGAGGACCGCCTGCGGACAGCTCCGGGAAACTGTGGGCAGGGGTACGGCGGGCGGCTACGAGTGCTCGGCTACTGAGAACAGCGTCGTGAGGTGACATGGGGGCCGTGTGGCCGAATCACCCTGTCCACGCCGCAATCCGCACATTCCATCAGAGCTTCCCCCCACAGATGTATCCGGCCAACCCGCCAGTTGATTCTGGCCAACGCGTCGCCGTCCTGGCTCCATCTCCTAGGGAGTCTCCAGTACGGCATAGGTCGTAGGAAAGATCCGTGACGGTTCAGGTAATCGCATTGCTACTATTGGAAGCATCTTGCTTGGCGTACCGCGGGCAGCGACGGGCCGCCACCACGGTGCACGGAGTCTGGGGGCGACGGCGGATGACAAGCAGGTCGGGAGGGGCGGGCCCGGTCGCCGGGACGACGGCTGTCCAGGCCAGGACCGCCCACGTCGCGGACGACGACCCGGCCGAGCCCCGCAACTTGAAGGACATCGCGGAGAAGCTCGTCGAACTCTCACGGCGGATTCTGCAACAGGCGGACCACGACGACCGGGCCAGGTCCGCGACGCCCGCGCAGCCCGCCGCCCCCCTTCCGGCCTGGCCGGATGTGGTGGACCTGCACGGGGCGCCGGCGATCAACGCGGCCATACGCACCAGCCTGTCCTGCGCCGGATCGGAGATCCTGACGGCCCAGCCGGACGGCGCCCGCCCGAAGGAAGTCCTGGACGTGGCCCTGGAGTCGGTCCGCCTCAAGATCGACGACGGCGTCAGCATGCGGACGATCTATCAGCACTCGGCCCGCTTCGACGAGGCGACCAAGTCCTACGTGCGCGCGGTCACGGGCTACGGCGTCAAGGTCCGGACCCTGCCGGAGTTCTTCGACCGGCTGATCATCATCGACCGTGCCACCGCCTTCATCCCGGCCAACGCCGAACGCTCCATCGCCGCCGCGATCACGGAGCCGTCCGTGGTCCGCTTCCTCGTCGACGTCTTCGAGCGCTCCTGGGACCGCGCCGAGCCCTTCCCGTTCATCCCCAACTACGCCGCGCAGGCGGCGTCCGAGGTGATCACGCCGATCCGGGCGGCCATCCGGCAACTGCTGGCGGAGGGGCACTCGGACAAGGCGATCGCACGCCGGCTGGGCATCAGCGAACGATCGCTGCAGGCGCACATCGCCCACATCAAGAAGCGCCTCGGGGCGAAGAACCGCACCCACCTCGGCTACCTCCTCTGCCAGACCACCCACGGCACCGAGTGGCCGGGCGCGGAGCCCGGGGGCGGCGAGGAGCCGCCGGGAGAGGAGCCCTCCGAGCACCGTCGGGAGTTCCCCGAGCACCTTCGGGAGACTCCCGAAGGTAAGGGAACGGCAAAGAGGGGTCGTTCGTTACCCCGGACATGACCGCAATGACCCCCGGCTCGAACATTCCTCTCTCCGCCGCCCGCGTGGCGGTGGACGTCGCCGCCCCGGTGCGGCTCGACGTCTCGGGCCTGCTGCTCACCGCCGACGGCAAGGTGCGCTCCGACGACGACTTCATCTTCTACAACCAGCCCTCGGGCCCCGGTGTGACCTACCGCGCCGGCGGGGGCTCCGCACCCGACGCCATCGTGGTGGACACCACCGCGGTCCCGCCCGGCATCGAGAAGATCGTCGTCACCGCGAGCCCGGACGCCGCAGGACAGACCTTCCAGGGCATCGAGCCCACCGCCACCGTGCGCAACGCCGACGACGGCAGTGCGCTGGCCACCTTCACCCCGCCCCAGCTGGGCAGCGAGACGGCGCTCGTGGTCATCGAGATCTACCTGCGCAACGGCGCCTGGAAGGCCCGCGCGGTCGGCCAGGGTTATGCGAACGGGCTGGCCGGCATCGCCACGGACTTCGGCGTCTCGGTCGAGGAGCCGGCCGCCCCGCCGGTCCCGGCGGCAGCCGCCCCGGTGGCCCCGGCCGCCGCCCCGGTCGACCCGCGGATCGCACCGCCGGCCCCCGCCGCTCCCCCGGCGCCGCCCGCCGCCCCGCCCGCGGCCGCCGGGAAGATCAACCTCGACAAGGGCCGGGTCAGCCTCCAGAAGAACCAGACCGTCTCCCTGGTCAAGGGCGGCGCCCCGCTCCTCTCCCAGGTCAAGATGGGCCTGGGCTGGGAGCCCGCGTTCCGCGGCAAGGACATCGACCTGGACGCCTCGGTCATCGCCTACGGCCCCAACCGCAACCACCTGGACAGCTGCTACTTCGGCAAGCTCACCATCCTCAACGGGGCGATCAAGCACTCCGGCGACAACCTCACGGGCGAGGGCGCGGGCGACGACGAGGTGATCGTCGTGGACCTGGGCCGGATCCCGGCCGAGGCGACGGGCCTGGTCTTCACGGTGAACTCGTTCACCGGCCAGAAGTTCAACGAGGTCGCCAAGGCCTACTGCCGGCTGATCGACGCGCGCACCGACGAGGAGCTGGTCCGCTTCGACCTGACCGGCGCGGAGCCGCAGACCGGCGTCATCATGGCCAAGCTCATCAAGCAGTTCACCGGTGAGTGGGAGATGACGGCCATGGGCGAGTTCGTGAAGTCACGGACCGTACGGGGCATGGTGAAGCCCGCGGCCAAGTCCCTCTGAGCCCTCCGGGCCCGGTGGAGCCGGGCCGCAACGGCATCCGGGGCACCTGAAGTGGTTCAGGTGCCCCGGATCCGGAGAAGACGGACGCTGCTCGTGCTCGTGCGGTATCTCAGAGCTTGGTCAGCTTGGAGTACGGGCTCAGGATCCTCCCCTGTCGCCCCGAGAAGTCGATGAGGACTGCGTCGTTGTCGCCCTCGACAGCAAGGATTCTGCCGAGCCCGAACTGGTCGTGCGACACCCTGTCGCCCACATCGAAGCATTCGACCGGTGGGGCCTCCTGGGCCGGGCGGTTGAAGGGACTGGAAGGCAGGTGACGCCGGGATCCGGCTGACTGTTTCATTAAGTCGAGTATGCGCCCTGTGAAGGCCCGACGCCATGCCCGTCTGCCGCCCGGACCCCAGACGTGCCGGATTCGTGACCCGCGCCCACCAGGGCCGGTCAGCGCTTACACCCGCCTCCAGCAGCGGAACCACGCGGAACACGGCGCCGGAAAGCCCCCCGAACGTGTGGCGGTTCCCACCTCCGGACGGGGCGCGGCCGCCCCGGTGTCCGGCCAGGTCCCCGGTGCGGACGGGCCCCGCGTCCTGCCGGGTCCCCGGTCTGGACGGGCCCTGCGCCCGAAACGTTCCGGCGTGGCACCGTCACGGTAGGCGTACGAGACCTGCTCGTCGGTGACCGCGATCACCCGGCCGTACGCAGCCCCGGTGGCGCTCCACCGCCCACCCTGACCTCGGACCTCAGGGCCCGGCGCCCGCCCACGCGAAGGAACTGCGCGGGGCGGGGACGGGCATCGCACAGCAGCAGGCACGTCGACCGCCGACATCTGCTGGGTAAGAGCAGCACTCCGTCTGGGAGCTGTGCTCCTCAGTCCTTGGCGCGCGACCGGGCCTTGAACGCGGCCTTGCGGGCCTCCTTCGCCGCCTTCTTGTCGCTGTGCAGGCGGCCCATGGCCTCCAGCACATCGGCGGTGGCCGGGTGGTCGACCCGCCAGACCTCGTCGAAGAAGCCGCTGTGCTGCGCGGAGAGCCCTTCGACCAGGCCCTGGAGCTCGTCGAGCTCGCCGTCCGCGTCCAGCTGGGCGGCGATCGTGTCGATGGCCAGCCAGAAGATCATCGCCTCCGGCGGGGCCGGGACGTCGGCCGCACCGCGCTCCGCGAGCCAGACCCGGGCCAGGCCGCCGAGCTCCTGGTCGCCGAGGACCGCGCGTACGGCGGGTTCGGCCTCCGCACCGGCCAGGGCGAGCGCCTGCTGGCAGTGGAGGCGGCGCAGCGGCGCGCCCTCGTCCGTGCCGCGTGCCGCCGCCAGCAGCTCGGCGGCGGCCGGGACCGCCCCTTCGGCCCCGCGCCCCGCGAGCCAGAGCTGGATCTCGGCGCGGGCGGCGGCCTCCGGGTAGTGCGCGATGCCGTCGAGGAGCGCGTCGGCGCCCTTGTCGGCGAGGTCACCGACGGCGGGGGCGTCCACCCCGGCCTCCAGCATCCGGGCCCGGATGCCGTAGAGGCCGAGCGGCGTGAGCTTGACCATCCCGTAGCGGGTGACGTCCTCCTCGTCGGCCCCGGTGGCGGAGGCGTCCGCCGCGTCGCCGTCCTCGACCATCAACGCCTCGTCCACCGGCTGGTATTCGACGATCCCGATGGGTTCGAGGAGCCGGAACTGGTCGTCGAGGCGCATCATCGCCTCGGACACCTGCTCCAGGATGTCGTCGGTGGGCTCACCCATGTCGTCGGGGACGATCATCGACGCGGCGAGGGCGGGCAGCGGCACCGGCCCGTCGCCGGCGCCGTTGTCGGCGAGGGTGAGCAGGTAGAGGTTGCCGAGGACCCCGTCGAGGAACTCGGCCTCCGCCTCCGGGTCCCAGTCCAGGGCGTCGAAGTCGATCGAGCCGTCGTCACCGACGAGGTCCGCGAAGTCGTCCAGGACGGGCGCGGTGGCGTCGGCGTGCACGGCGTCGAGGCCGTCGAGCCAGATCCCGAGGATGTCCTGCGGGGAGCCCGTGGTGAGCAGCGCCAGGTTCTCGCCCGCGGTGACGGTGCCCTCGTCCTCGCCCACCGAGCCGTCGGAGCCCGCCGAGCCCCCCGGACCCTCGTAGCCACCCGAACCGTCGTAACCGTCCGAGCCGTCCGCCGGCTCGCCCTTCTCGGGGTCCGTGACGTCGAGGAGCCCGGTGTCCACGGCGAGCCGCCAGGCCTCGCTGGCGTACGCGGCACCGTCCTCGTCGGCGGTGAGGCCGAGGTGTTCGGCGGCGGCGGGCAGCTGCGCCTCCACCAGCTCGCCGCCGGCGCCGACCCGCGCGTCGGGCCCCGCCCAGCGGGCGAGCCGGACGGCGCGGACGAACAGCGGCGCGGCGAGCGCGTCCCGCGCCAGTTCGGCCTCGGAGTGCAGCCGCACCGGCGGCAGGATGGGGCGCTCTGCGGACATCGGGGGTTCTCCTCGGTGCGTGCTCGGGGGCGTACGGAGTGCGTACGCGGTTCAGCCGCCCAAGCCTAGACGTAATTCGCCGCCCGCCATCCGGTTCGGGCCACCGCCCACCGCCCTTCACCGAGGACGTGCCGCCAACTCCGCAGAGGCGCAGGGGGATCGCCGCACACCGCCCCCACGCGTCACCCGGCCCGCATGCTGAGGGCGGGTGTGTAACGGTTCACGCCCCCACCGGTCATGCCCGGGTACTTCTGGACGCGTTCCCACAGCGGGGACGGGGAGCCGATCCCCTCACCGGGTGCGGCGAGCGCCGCGATGTGGTGCTCGGCGCTCTCCCACTCGGCGTAGTTGAGGACCCGGGTGCCGTCGGTGCTGACGTGGAAGTGCGCGGCGACGGCGCCCGCCGGCGGGTGGGCGTCGTCGGCGAGCGCCTCGAACACGCCGTCCACCCAGTCCCGTTGCCGGGCCGGGTCGGGGCCGGCGAACTCCACGTCGACGATCACGACGCAGCCGGGCACCCGGGTGTCGCCCTCGGGCTGGAGCCCGGAGCGGTACAGCTCGTACGTGTGGAGCCCCAGGCGTTCGACACCGGGCACGGCGGCGTCGATGTCGGCGTTGCGGGCGTCACGGCCCTCCCGGACGAAGTCCTGGTAGGCCTGCTCGCCGGTCCACTGGGAGTAGTGCAGCAGGGTCGCCCCGTCCTCGCCCGTGTAGACGCTGTACGAGAGCAGCCCGGGGTGCGGCCACTCCCGGCTCCCCCACGCCTCCCTGATGGCGTCGACGGCCTGCCGTTGCCGCTCCGGCGTACCGACGTCCCAGGTGCTGGCCTTGGCGATCCCCGCGTCGTTGCGGGCCGGGTCCGGGCGGTCGGTGAACTGCACGGTCATGGTGGCGCTCCTCTCTCCCGCGCACCGGTCGGTGCGCCGTCACCACCACCGTCACACCTCGAGCCCGCTTGAGGTCAAGGGCGGTCCCGGGAGGTCACTCGGGCAGTTCGGCCCGCCAGGCCGTCATGTTCAGCTCGTCCATGTACCGGATGTCGTGGCCCTCCAGCGGGTGGACCCGCGCCCCGGCGTCGGGGGCGGCGGCCAGCTCCAGGGCATCGGCCATGATCAGCTCGCCGCCCTCCTGCGTGGAGACCCAGGCGAGGACCGAGCGCACGGTGGCGCCCGGCTTCAGGAGGACCGGCTCGGGGCCGTGGTCGCGGCCGAAGAACGAGCCGGCCGGGTTGACCTTCACCGGGAGCCGCTCACCGTTCTCGCCGAGCGCCTGGACCGAGGGGTATCCGTCGACCCGGTAGGGCTTCGAGCCGCAGTTGGTCAGGGTCAGGACGACCGCGCGGCGCATCATGTCGGTCTGCACCTGCCCCATGGTCACCACGGCCCCGGAGGCGGGGCAGTCCTCGGTGGGGTCCGGCGTGGGGGTGGGGGACGGTTCCGGGGCCTGGGCCGGCACGTCGGCGACCGGGGGCGGGGTGGTGGGGTGGGCCCCGGGGCCTGGCGTCGACGCGGACGGGGTGGGGCCGGGTTCGCCCTCGCCGGCCGGGACGAGGAAACCCGCGCAGCCGGTCAGCGCCGTGGCGGCCACCGCCGTGAGCAGGACCGCCGCCGAGGCCCGCCTCCGGCTCCGCACCCGGCCCCGCACCCGCTCACCCATGCCGCCCACCCCTCGTCGCGACCGCCCGGCCGCCCGTCATCCGTCACGCGGCCTGTCGTCCGCGTGTTCGATCATGTCAGGGGCGGGCACCTCCAGGGCACTGTTCAGCATCTCTTCCCGGTCCGGAGAAGCAGATCTAAGTGGACCTTCATGGTCGCCGGGGCCGACACTGCGGGCATGACTGCCACCGCACCCGCCCCTTTCGGCCGCGCGCTCTGCGCCATGATCACGCCGTTCACCGCCACCGGAGCGCTGGACCTCGACGCCGCGCGCGCCCATGCCGCGCATCTGGTGGCCGAGGGCTGCGACGGGCTGGTGCTCAGCGGCACCACCGGCGAGTCGCCCACCACATCGGACGCGGAGAAGTCGGAGCTGCTGCGGGCGGTCCGCGCGGAGGTCGGTGACGGGGTGCCGCTGCTCTCCGGTGTCGGCAGCGCGGACACCGCGCACGCGGTGCGCCTCGCGCGGGAGGCCGAAGAGGCGGGCGCGGACGGGCTGTTGGTGGTTCCGCCGTACTACAGCCGCCCGCCGCAGGCCGCCGTGGAGACGTACTTCCTGCGGGTCGCCGAGGCCACCGGCGTACCGCTGATGCTGTACGACATCCCCGGCCGCACCGGCGTCCGGATCGAGCCGGAGACCCTGCTGCGGCTCGCGGAGCACCCGCGTGTCGTCGCGGTGAAGGACTGCGCGTACGACCTGCTCGGCTCGACGAAGGTGATGGCGCACAGCTCCCTGGCGTACTACTCGGGGTGCGAGGAGCTGAACCTTGCGCTGTACGCGCTGGGCGGCGCGGGCTACGTCAGCACCGTCGCCAACGTGGCCCCGCGCCGGATGCGGGCGCCGCTGGACGCGTTCGACGCGGGGCGCACCGACGAGGCGGCCCGGCTCAACGGGCTGACCGTCCGCCTCGTCGAGCTGATGATGGCGGGCGGCCTGCCCGGCACCGTGACCGTGAAGGCCCTGCTGGAGGCGGGCCCGGTCCGCGAACCGCTGCAGCCCGCCGGCCGCGAGGCGGTCGACGGGCTGCGGGCGGCGTACGAGGAACTCCTCGCGGCCTGACGAAGGACCGGCGGGTCAGTTGTGGGCGTGCAGGACGTCGTTCAGCCCGCCCCACACCGCGTTGTTCGGGCGGGCCTCGACGGTGCCGGTGACCGAGTTGCGGCGGAAGAGGATGTTGGAGGCGCCGGAGAGTTCGCGGGCCTTGACGACCTGGCCGTCCGGCAGCGTGACGCGGGTGCCGGCCGTGACGTACAGCCCGGCCTCCACGACGCACTCGTCGCCGAGCGCGATCCCGACGCCGGCCTCCGCGCCGACCAGGCAGCGCTCGCCGATGACGATGCGGACGTTGCCGCCGCCGGAGAGGGTGCCCATGGTGGAGGCGCCGCCGCCGATGTCGGAGCCGTCACCGACGACGACCCCGGCGGAGATACGGCCCTCGACCATGGAGGTGCCCAGCGTGCCCGCGTTGAAGTTGACGAAGCCCTCGTGCATGACGGTGGTCCCGGCGGCGAGGTGCGCGCCGAGCCGCACCCGGTCGGCGTCGGCGATGCGTACGCCCTTGGGGGCGACGTAGTCCGTCATCCGCGGGAACTTGTCGACCGAGGTGACCTGGAGGTGCAGCCCCTCGGCACGGGCGTTGAGGCGGACCCGCTCCAGGTCGTCGACGGCGACCGGGCCGAGCGAGGTCCAGGCGACGTTGGCCAGCAGGCCGAAGACGCCGTCGAGGTTCTGGCCGTGCGGCCGGACGAGCCGGTGCGAGAGCAGGTGCAGGCGCAGGTACGCGTCGTGCGCGTCGAGCGGCTTGTCCTCCAGCGAGGAGATGACCGTGGAGACGGCGACGACCTCGACCCCGCGCCGGGCGTCCACGCCGATGGCCTTGGCCGCGCCCTCACCGAGGCGGTTGACCGCCTCGTCCGGGGTGAGCCGCTGCGTACCGGCCGGGCCGGGCTCGGCGCTCAGCTCGGGGGCGGGGAACCAGGTGTCGAGGACGGTGCCGTCACCGGCGACGGTGGCGAGGCCGGCGGCGACGGCGCTGGTGGTACGGGAAGAGGCCTGAGAAGTCGTGTCGGTCATGGACAGAAACCTAACCGGCCGGGGCCCGGCCGGGCGAACCGGTCTCAGCTTCCGGCCCCGCCGCGGACCGGTCCAGCGCCCGGCCCCCGCCGCGAGCCCGGTCCCGGCGTCCGGCCCCCGCCGCGGGCGTCCGCGCGGCCCTGGAGACTGGTCCACGGGTCACTCGCCCCACGGACCGCCGCCCGGCGCGGTCTCACGCCTCTCGGGCCCGGCCCTCCACGACCCGGGCCAGCATCTCGCGGGTGTACCCGGCGTCGAAGGCGGAGCCGGTCAGCAGCACCTGGAGGCAGACGCCGTCCATCAGCGCGACGAGGGCCCGCGCGGTGGCCAGGTCGGTGCGCGTGGACAGCACCTCGACCGCGGCTTCGGTCCACTCGGCGGCGACCGGGCGCAGGACCGGGCGGCGCAGGGCCGCCAGGTACAGCTCGTACTCCAGCTCGATCGCGCCCCGCTCGCCCGCGAACCACTCCCCCAGCACCCGGGTCAGCTCATCGGCGAGCCCGGCCCCCCGGCCACCGCCGGCGCCCGGCGCGTCCTCGGCGCCCTGCCGGTCACCCCCGGCGCCCGGCCCGTCCCCGGCGGGCGGCACGGCGAAGGCCTCGCTGTCGCGCAGCGCCTGGGCGAAGTTCTCGTTGGACCGGCGCAGGGCGGCCGTCAGCAGCTCGTCCAGCGAGCCGAAGTGGTACGTGGTCGAGCCGAGCGGCACGTCGGCCTCCGCGGCCACCGTGCGGTGGCTGAGCCCGGCTATCCCGTCGGCAGCTATCACCCGCAACGCGGCGTCGATGATCCGCGTCCGCCGCTCGGGGTCGTACCGGCGGGCCATCAGTGCGCCCCTCCCAGGTTGAGCACGACGACCCCGGCGACGATCAGGGCCACCCCCGCGATCTTGACGAGGCTGCTCGACTCCCCCATGAACAGGATGCCGATGAGGGCCACGGCCGCCGTGCCGACACCGGCCCAGATCGCGTACGCGGTGCCCATGGAGAGCGTCTTGAGGGTCTGCGCGAGCAGGGTGAAGGCGATGAGGTACCCCACCGCCGTACCGATCGAGGGCCAGAGCCGGGTGAAGCCGTCGCTGTACTTCATGGCCGTCGTCCCGGCCACCTCCGCCGCGATCGCCGCGGCCAGCAGTCCGTATGCGTATCCCATGTGGACGACTGTACGCATCGTTGCGTACGGCTGTACACATCATCGGCCCACGACGGGGGCGCTACGGTGGCCCGACCGATGACACGGCCCGGCAGCACGGGCCGACGGGGCTGGAGCGGAGACACGGGTGGCGCAGGACGCAGGGTGGAGCGGTGGCCCGCAAGGGGGCGCGCCCCACGGTGGGGGACCCTTCCACGGGGGAGCGCAGGGACCGGGTGGCTGGAACAGCGGATGGGCGGCGCCGCCCAAGCCGGGGGTGATACCCCTGGCGCCGCTGCGGGTCTCGGACATGCTCAGCGGCGCCTTCTCGACGATCGGCGGCTACTGGAAGCCGCTCATCGGACTGGCCCTGGCGCTCTTCGGCGCGGCGACGGCCGTCATGGGCGTCGGGGTGGCCATCGCCTTCTCCACCGTGGCGGCCAACTGGGACGACCTGACCGGGCCCGGCGACCCGGACATGGCACAACTGGTCCCGATGGCCATCGCGTTCGGCGTCCTCATGGTCATCGGCGTCGTCACCTACCTGCTGGCGTCGGCCGTCGTCCAGGCGGCGATCCCGGTGGTCCTCCAGGAGGCCGTCCTGGGCCGCCCGATCGGCTTCGGCACCGTCTGGAGCCGGGCGTGGTCACGGGTCTGGTCCGTGATCGGCACGGTATGCCTGATGGGGCTGATCCTCGTCGTCCCCATCCTGCTCATCACGGCCGCCATCGTCGCGGTCATGGTGTACGCCACCACGCTGGACGACACGGACGGCGTGCTGGTGGTAGCCATGTTCGGCCTCTTCGGCTGGCTGGTGATCGCGCCGCTGGCGGCCTGGCTCTGGGTGAAGTTCTCCCTCGCCCCCACGATCGTGGTCTTCGAGGGCCAGCGCCCGGTCGCGGCGCTGCGCCGCTCGTCCCAGCTCGTGCGGGGCAGCTGGTGGCGGGTCTTCGGCATCACCCTGCTCGCCTTCGGGCTGGCGTCCGTGGTCGGCTACATGATCCAGATGCCGATCCAGGCGCTCGGCTCGCTCCCCGGCACGATGGATCCCTTCAGCTCGGGGACCGAACCGAGCGGCGAGGAGCTCCTCGTCCTGCTCGGCGGCTTCATGGTGCTGTCCATGATCAGCGGGCTGGCGAGCCAGCTCTTCTCGTCGGTCTTCCCGCCGCTGGTGGTCGGACTGCTCTACGTGGACCTGCGGATGCGCAACGAGAACCTGGCCCCGGTCCTGGCGGAGGCGGCGGCCCGGACCCTGCCGGAGCAGTACGGGCCGCCGCCGGCCGGCCCCGCGTAGAGCGGCCTCAGTCGGTCAGGGTCCGCTTCAGTCGGTCAGGGTCCGCTTCGGGCGCAGCACGCAGAACTCGTTGCCCTCGGGGTCGGCCAGCACCACCCAGGTGGCGTCCGGCCCCTGTCCGACGTCCAGCCGCCGGGCGCCGAGCGCGATGATCCGCTCGACCTCGGCGTCCTGGTCGTCGGGGGTCAGGTCGATGTGCAGCCGGTTCTTGACGGTCTTGCCCTCCGGCACGGGGAGGAAGCACATGCCGGGAAAGGCGGTCTCGTCGGCGCCGATGACGATCTCCTCCTCGTCCTCGAAGAGGACCTGCCAGTCCAGCACCGCACTCCAGAAGCGGGCCAGGAGCGGCAGGTCGTGGGCGTCGACGGCGAGGTGGAACAAGCGAACGGCCATGCGAGACAGTGTGCCCGGCGGATGCGCCGCCCGCACACCGGGGGAACGTGAGACGGCCGTGCCCGCCAGCAGGACTGGCGGGCACGGCCGTTCGCGTCGTACGGGAAGCGCGGGATCAGACGTTGAAGCCGAGCGCGCGCAGCTGCTCGCGCCCGTCGTCCGTGATCTTGTCCGGGCCCCACGGCGGCATCCAGACCCAGTTGATCCGGAGTTCGTTGACGATGCCGTCCGTGGCGGACTTCGCCTGGTCCTCGATGACATCGGTCAGCGGGCAGGCCGCGGACGTCAGGGTCATGTCGAGGGTGGCGATGTTGGCGTCGTCGACGTGGATGCCGTAGATCAGGCCCAGGTTGACGACGTCGATGCCCAGCTCGGGGTCGACGACGTCGTACAGCGCCTCGCGGACCTCCTCCTCGGAGGCCGGCTTCATGGTCGCGGTCTCGTTCTCGCTCATGCGGTCTTCCCTTCGGACAGCGCCTTGGCCGTCGCGTCCTTCCACGCCATCCAGCTCAGCAGCGCGCACTTGACCCGGGCGGGGTACTTGGAGACGCCGGCGAACGCGACGGCGTCCTCCAGCACCTCCTCCATCGCGTCGTCCGGCTCCAGCTGGCCCTTGGACTGCATCAGCTCCAGGAAGGCCGCCTGGATCTTCTGCGCCTGGGGCAGCTCCTTGCCGACGAGCAGCTCGTTCAGCACGGAGGCGCTGGCCTGGCTGATGGAGCAGCCCTGGCCCTCGTAGCTCACGTCGGCGATGGTCTCGCCGTCGTACTTCACCCGGAGCGTGATCTCGTCGCCGCACGTCGGATTGACATGGTGCACCTCGGCGTCGCCGTCCCGCAGGCCGCGCCCGTGGGGGTGCTTGTAGTGGTCCAGGATCACTTCCTGGTACATGGAATCAAGCTTCACCAGTCAACCCTCAGCCGAAGAAGTTCCGGACGTGCTCCAGCCCGTCCACCAGTGCGTCGACCTCGGCGGGCGTGGAGTACAGATAGAACGACGCTCGCGTCGTCGCGGGAATTCCGTACCGCAGGCAGACCGGGCGGGCGCAGTGGTGGCCGACCCGGACGCAGATACCCAGCTCGTCGAGGACCTGGCCCACGTCGTGCGGGTGGATGTCGCCGAGCGTGAAGGAGATCGTCGCCCCGCGGTCCTCGGCCGTCGCCGGACCGATGATGCGCAGGTCCGGGACCTCCAGGAGGCGCTTCACCGCGTACTCGGTGATCGCCTTCTCGTGCTGGTGGATGTTCTCCATGCCGATCGCCGAGAGGTAGTCCACGGCCGCGCCGAGGCCGACGGCCTGGGCGATCGGGGGCGTACCCGCCTCGAACTTGTGCGGCGCCGGGGCGTAGGTCGACGAGTGCATCGACACGGTCTCGATCATCTCGCCGCCGCCGAGGAACGGCGGCAGGTCCTCCAGGAGCTCCTGCCGCCCCCAGAGCACACCGATGCCGGTCGGGCCGACCATCTTGTGGCCGGTGAAGGCCACGAAGTCGGCCTGGAGCGCCTGCACGTCGAGCACCATGTGCGGGGCCGCCTGCGAGGCGTCGATGCAGACCAGCGCGCCGACCTGCTGGGCGCGGCGGATGATCTGCTCGACCGGGTTGATGGTGCCCAGGATGTTGGAGACCAGCGTGAAGGAGACGATCTTCGTCTTCTCGGTGATGATCTCGTCGATGTTCGACAGGTCGAGCCGGCCGTCGTCGGTGATGCCGAACCACTTCAGCTTCGCGCCGGTGCGCTGCGAGAGCAGCTGCCACGGCACGATGTTGGAGTGGTGCTCCATCTCCGTGGTGACGATCTCGGTGTCGCGGTCCACCCGGTAGGGCTCGTCCGCCCAGCCGAGCATGTTGGCCACGAGGTTGAGCGCCTCCGAGGCGTTCTTGGTGAAGATCACCTCGTTGCGGCTGGGTGCGTTGATGAAGGCCGCGACCTTGTCACGGGCGCCTTCGTACAGCGCGGTGGCCTCCTCGGCGATCGTGTAGACGCCGCGGTGCACGTTCGCGTTGTGGCGCTCGTAGTACGTGTTGAGCGCGTCGAGGACCTGGCGCGGCTTCTGCGAGGTCGCCGCGGAGTCCAGGTAGAGGATCTTCTTGCCGTCGTGGACCGTGCGGTCCAGGATCGGGAAGTCCTTGCGGATCGCCTCGGTGTCGAGGAGGCCGGTGAGCCCCTGTCGGGCGTCAGTCACGCGGAAGCGCCACCCTTCGTGTATGCCTCGTAGCCCTCGTTCTCCAGCTTGTCGGCCAGCTCGGCGCCGCCCGAGGCGGCGATCCGGCCGTTGGCGAACACGTGCACGAAATCGGGCTGGATGTACTTCAGGATGCGCGTGTAGTGCGTGATCAGCAGGGTGCCGACCTCGCCGCTCGCACGGACCCTGTTGACGCCCTCGGAGACGGTCTTGAGCGCGTCGACGTCCAGGCCGGAGTCGGTCTCGTCCAGGACGGCGATCTTCGGCTTGAGCAGCTCCAGCTGAAGGATCTCGTGGCGCTTCTTCTCACCGCCGGAGAAGCCCTCGTTGACGTTGCGCTCGGCGAAGGACGGGTCCATCTGGAGCCCGGCCATCGTCTCCTTGACCTCCTTGACCCACGTACGCAGCTTGGGCGCCTCGCCGCGGACGGCGGTGGCGGAGGTGCGCAGGAAGTTGGAGACCGAGACTCCGGGGATCTCGACCGGGTACTGCATGGCGAGGAAGAGGCCGGCGCGGGCGCGCTCGTCGACGGACATCTCCAGGACGTCCTCGCCGTCCAGGGTGACCGTGCCACCGGTGATCGTGTACTTGGGGTGACCCGCGAGCGAGTACGCGAGGGTGGACTTGCCGGACCCGTTGGGGCCCATGATGGCGTGGGTCTCGCCCTGCTTCACGGTCAGGTCGACGCCCTTGAGGATCTCCTTCGTGGCGTTGTCGGCCTCGACGGAAACGTGCAGGTCGCGGATTTCAAGCGTTGCCATGGGTGACTCAGGACTCCTGGGTGACGGAGACGAGCACATCGTCCCCTTCGATCTTTACGGGGTATACGGGGACGGGGCGCGTCGCGGGAAGACCGGACGGTTTGCCGGTGCGGAGGTCGAACGACGATCCGTGCAGCCAGCACTCGATCGCGCAGTCCTCCACCTCGCCCTCCGAGAGCGACACGTTCGCGTGCGAGCAGATGTCGTTGATCGCGAACACCTCGCCCTCGGTGCGGACGACGGAGACCGGTGTGCCGTCGAGCTCGACCCGTTTCGGGGTGTCGTCCTCCAGCTCACTGAGCGCGCACGCCTTGACGAACGCCATCAGACGGACGCCTTCAGCTCGGTCTCGATCTTGTCGAGCAGACGTGCTTCCACGTCCGGCAGGCCGATCTGCTGGACCAGCTCGGCGAAGAAGCCGCGCACGACCAGGCGGCGGGCCTCCTCGGCCGGGATGCCGCGGGACTGGAGGTAGAAGAGCTGCTCGTCGTCGAAGCGGCCGGTCGCCGAGGCGTGGCCGGCGCCGACGATCTCGCCGGTCTCGATCTCCAGGTTGGGTACGGAGTCGACCCGGGCGCCGTCGGTGAGGACGAGGTTCCGGTTCATCTCGTAGGTGTCGGTGCCCTCGGCCGCGGCCTGGATGAGGACGTCCCCGATCCAGACGGCGTGGGCGCCGTCGCCCTGGAGCGCGCCCTTGTACACCGCGTTGGACTTGCAGTGCGGGGTGTTGTGGTCGACCAGGAGGCGGTGCTCCTGGTGCTGGCCCTTGTCGGTGAAGTACAGACCGAAGAGCTCCGCCTCGCCGCCGGGGGCCGCGTAGGCGACCCGCGGGTGCAGGCGGACCAGGTCGCCGCCGAAGGTGACGACGATCGACTTGAAGGAGGCGTCCCGGCCGACCAGCGCGTTGTGCTGGCCGACGTGGACGGCCGTGTCGTCCCAGTCCTGGACGGAGACGACGGTCAGCTTGGCGCCGTCGCCCAGGACGTAGTCGATGTTGGCGGCGAGCACGGCGTCACCGGTGTGGTCGATGACGACGACGGCCTCGGCGAAGGCCCCGAGCTCGATGAGCTGGTGGCCGTAGGCGGTGCCGCCCTCGCCGTGCACGGTGATCCGGACGGGCTCGGTGAGCACGGCCTCCTTGGCGACCGTGACGACCGAGGCCTGCTCGAAGGAGGAGTACGCCTGGGCGGCGACCCGGTCCACCGGCGTACCGGCCTTGCCGAGCCGCGCGTCGTCGCGGCCGACGGTCTCGACGGTGACGCCCTCGGGCGCCTCGATCGCGACCTTCACGGCGCCGCCGGCGGCGACCGCGGTGCCGTCGTGCAGCCCGCGCAGCCGCTCCAGCGGGGTGAAGCGCCACTCCTCCTCGCGACCGTGCGGGACGGGGAAGTCCGCGACGTCGAAGGACGGGGGTGCGCTCATGCGCGTGGCGACGGTCGACTCGGCGGCCACCGCGATGGAGCCGGCGGTGGTGGAGCCCACCGGAGTGTTCTGAGCCTCAGCCATGGCTGTCGTAGTGCTCGCTTTCTCAGTCAAGAAGTAAGGGTGATCCGGTTGGGGCGGGGACGGCCGCGCGCGGCCGTCCCGGTGGACCTCCGAGGAGGTCCTAGCCGACCGAACCCTCCATCTGCAGCTCGATCAGCCGGTTGAGCTCCAGGGCGTACTCCATGGGCAGCTCCTTCGCGATCGGCTCGACGAAGCCGCGCACGATCATCGCCATGGCCTCGAACTCGGTGAGGCCGCGGCTCATGAGGTAGAAGAGCTGGTCCTCGGAGACCTTGGAGACGGTCGCCTCGTGGCCCATCGACACGTCGTCCTCGCGGACGTCGACGTACGGGTAGGTGTCCGAGCGCGAGATCGTGTCGACGAGCAGGGCGTCGCAGAGCACGTTGGACTTCGCGCCCGGCGCGCCCTCGCCGATCTCGATCAGACCGCGGTAGGAGGTGCGGCCGCCGCCTCGCGCCACCGACTTGGAGACGATGTTGGAGGAGGTGTTCGGCGCCATGTGGACCATCTTGGCCCCGGCGTCCTGGTGCTGGCCCTCGCCCGCGAAGGCGATGGAGAGGGTCTCGCCCTTGGCGTGCTCGCCCATCAGGTAGATGGCCGGGTACTTCATGGTCACCTTGGAGCCGATGTTGCCGTCGACCCACTCCATGGTCGCGCCCTCGTAGGCCACGGCCCGCTTGGTGACCAGGTTGTAGACGTTGTTCGACCAGTTCTGGATGGTCGTGTAGCGGCAGCGGCCGCCCTTCTTCACGATGATCTCGACCACGGCGCTGTGCAGCGAGTCCGAGGAGTAGATCGGGGCGGTACAGCCTTCGACGTAGTGGACGTAGGCGTCCTCGTCGACGATGATCAGCGTCCGCTCGAACTGGCCCATGTTCTCCGTGTTGATACGGAAGTAGGCCTGGAGCGGGATCTCGACGTGGACACCCTTGGGCACGTAGATGAACGAGCCACCGGACCACACGGCCGAGTTCAGCGAGGCGAACTTGTTGTCACCGACGGGGATGACGGTGCCGAAGTACTCCTTGAAGAGCTCCGGGTGCTCCTTCAGCGCGGTGTCGGTGTCCATGAAGATGACACCCTGCGCCTCCAGCTCCTCGTTGATCTGGTGGTAGACGACCTCGGACTCGTACTGCGCGGCGACACCGGCGACGAGGCGCTGCTTCTCCGCCTCGGGGATGCCGAGCTTGTCGTACGTGTTCTTGATGTCCTCGGGCAGCTCCTCCCAGGAGGCCGCCTGCTTCTCCGTGGAGCGCACGAAGTACTTGATGTTGTCGAAGTCGATGCCCGACAGGTCCGAGCCCCAGTTGGGCATGGGCTTCTTGCCAAAGAGCTTGAGGCCCTTGAGCCGCAGCTTCAGCATCCACTCGGGCTCGTTCTTCTTCTCCGAGATGTCGCGGACGACAGCCTCGGACAGGCCGCGCTTCGCCGCCGCGCCTGCCGCGTCGGAGTCGGCCCAGCCGAATTCGTACGTACCCAGACCCTCGAGCTCAGGGTGGGCAGTCTCCGTGGGGAGCGTCATGCGGGGTTCCTCCCGGCCGTGCTTGCAGATGCTGAATGGGTGGTCTGTGAGGGTGGAGCGTGGCCGCTGCGTGGCACGTAGGTCGTGCACACGCCGTCGCCGTGGGCGAGGGTGGCCAGACGCTGCACATGGGTCCCGAGGAGGCTGGAGAAGAATTCCGTCTCCGCCTCGCACAGCTGTGGGAACTGCTCGGCGACATGCGCCACCGGGCAGTGGTGCTGGCACAGCTGCTCGCCCTGCTGCGGGCCCGGCGCGCTTCGCGCCGTAGCAGCGTACCCGTCGGCGCTCAGGGCCCTGGCGAGGGCCTCCGTGCGCTTCTCGGGCTCCGCGGCCTCGACCGCGGCGCGGTACGTCTCGCCCATCGCCGCCATCCGGGCACGGGCGAAGGCGGTGACCGCCTCGTCCCCGCCGGACTCGGCGATGAAGCGCAGGGCCTCCGCGGCCAGCTTGTCGTAGGACTGGTCGAAGGCGTCCCGGCCGCAGTCGGTCAGGGCGAACACCTTGGCGGGCCTGCCGCGGGTCCGCGCCCCGTAGACCCGCTGTTCACGGGCTTCGACGACATCGTCGGAGACGAGGGCGTCCAGATGCCGCCGGACGGCGGCCTGGGTGAGGCCGACGCGCTTGGCAAGGTCGGCGGCGGTGGACGGACCGTGGTCCAGGATGGAGCGCGCGACCCGGTTGCGCGTCGAGCGCTCACCGGTCGCGAGTTCCTCCTGAGGAGTCCCACCGTCGTATTTCACAACACCATTGTTGCGTAATTCATTCGGCCATGACAACCACGGTCCGGAACGATCTACGGTGTGGTTCGTCACTTAGGGTTACCTAATCTGGCCCCGGCAGAGGGGATGTCCGACCCCCTGCCTAGACTTACGCGCCATGGAGAACGAGCCCGTCGTACAGGTCAGGGGCCTGGTGAAGCGGTACGGCGCCAGGACCGCGGTGGACGGCCTCGATCTGGCGGTCGCCTCGGGCGCGGTGACGGCCGTACTCGGCCCGAACGGCGCCGGGAAGACCACCACCGTCGAGACCTGCGAGGGCTACCGCCGCCCCGACGCCGGCACCGTACGAGTCCTGGGGCTCGACCCGGTCGCCGACGCGGAGCGGCTGCGCCCCCGGATCGGGGTGATGCTCCAGTCCGGCGGCGTCTACTCCGGGGCCCGCGCGGACGAGATGCTCCGCCACATGGCGAAGCTGCACGCCCACCCGCTGGACGTGGACGCCCTGATCGAGCGCCTGGGCCTGGCCGGCTGCGGCCGCACCACCTACCGGCGGCTCTCCGGCGGCCAGCAGCAGCGCCTCGCCCTGGCCCTCGCGGTCGTCGGCCGGCCCGAGCTGGTCTTCCTGGACGAGCCGACCGCGGGGCTCGACCCGCAGGCCCGCCGCTCCACCTGGGAGCTGGTGCGCGAGCTGCGCGCCGACGGGGTCTCCGTGGTGCTGACCACCCACTTCATGGACGAGGCCGAGGCGCTCGCCGACGACGTCGCGATCATCGACGCGGGCCGGGTCATCGCCCAGGGCTCCCCGGAGCGGCTCTGCCGGGGCGGCGCCGAGAACACCCTGCGCTTCACCGGGCGCCCCGGGCTCGACCTCGGCTCGCTCGCCAAGGCGCTGCCCGACGGCACCGAGGCCGCCGAGCCGTTGCCGGGCACGTACCGCGTCACCGGGACCATCGACCCGCAGCTGCTGGCCACCGTCACCTCCTGGTGCGCCCAGCACGGTGTGATGCCCGAGGGCATCTCGGTGGAGCGGCACACCCTGGAGGACGTCTTCCTCGAACTGACCGGCAAGGAGCTGCGCGCATGAGCGCCGGTACGTACACCCCGCGCCCCGGCGCCGCCCCGCTCCCCCGGATGATCGCCGCGCAGACCGCGCTGGAGACCCGGATGCTGCTGCGCAACGGCGAGCAGCTGCTCCTCACGGTGATCATCCCGACGCTGCTGCTGGTGCTGTTCAGCGCGGTCGACATCGTCGACACCGGCTCGGGCGCGTCGGTCGACTTCCTGGCCCCGGGCGTCCTCGCGCTGGCCGTGATGTCGACGGCCTTCACCGGCCAGGCCATCGCCACCGGCTTCGAGCGCCGCTACGGGGTCCTCAAGCGGCTCGGGGCCTCCCCGCTGCCGCGCTGGGCACTGATGACGGCCAAGACGCTGTCGGTGCTGGTCACCGAGGTGCTCCAGATCGTGCTGCTGACGGCCATCGCCTTCGCGCTCGGCTGGTCGCCGCAGGGCAACCCGTTCACCGTGCTGCTGCTCCTGGTGCTGGGGACCGCCGCGTTCTCCGGGCTCGGGCTGCTGATGGCCGGGACGCTGAAGGCGGAGGCGACGCTGGCCGCCGCCAACCTGGTCTTCCTGCTGCTGCTGGTCGGCGGCGGGGTGATCGTGCCGCTGGACAAGTTCCCGGACGCGGTGCAGTCGGTGCTCGGGCTGCTGCCCATCTCGGCGCTCTCCGAGGGGCTGCGGGACGTGCTCCAGCACGGCGTGCCGCTGCCGTGGACCCAGGTCGCGATCCTGGCGGTGTGGGCGGTGCTGGGGCTGGGCGCGGCGGCGAAGTTCTTCCGCTGGGAGTAGGGCCGTTCGGGGCACGCTCCCGGACGTTCGCGGGCAAGCGGGTACGAACCCACCCCTCGTGAAAACGTGCACAAGCCTCGTCCTACGATGGTCCGCGTGGAAACCCCCATCTCTGCCATCGCCAAGCGCTGGACGCCGTCCACCCAGGTGGTGAAGCGTGCCGCGCTCTCCGCCGTCCTGATGAGCGTCTTCATCATCGTGACCGGCGGCGCCGTCCGGCTGACCGGTTCGGGCCTCGGCTGCGACACCTGGCCCAAGTGCACCGACGACAGCCTCTTCGCCACGCCCGAGCAGGGTCTGCACGGCGCGATCGAGTTCGGCAACCGGATGCTGACGTACGTCCTGTCGGCGGCCGTCGGCTGGACGATCGTGGCGACCCGCTCCGCCGAGCCGCGCCGCCGCAAGGTGACCCGGCTGGCCTGGTCGCAGTTCTGGATCGTGCTGGGGAACGCCGTCCTCGGCGGCATCACCGTCTGGGCGGGGCTGAACCCGTGGACGGTGGCCGGGCACTTCCTGCTCGCCAACGCGCTGCTCGCGGTCACCGTGATCACCTGGGTCCGGATCGGCGAGGGCGACGGCCCGCCGCGCCCCCGCGCCCCGCTGCCGGTACGCCGCCTCTCCTGGGCGATCCTGGCGACCACCGTGGTCCTGATCGTGCTCGGCACCACGGTGACCGGTTCCGGCAAGCACGCGGGCGACAGCAGCGACGTACCGCGCATGCCGTGGGACTGGTCGGCCGCCGCCCATGTGCACGCCGTCGCCGCCTGGGTCGTCTGCGCCCTGGCCATCGCGATGTGGCTGGCCCTGCGGGTGGTCGACGCCCCCGCCGACACCCGGGCCCGCGCCCGCGACCTGCTGGTCGTGCTGCTCGCCCAGGGCGCGATCGGGTACGTGCAGTACTTCAGCGACGTCCCCGAGATCCTGGTCGGCATCCACATGTTCGGCTCGGCCGTCATGTGGATCGCCGTGATCCGCCTCGTGATGAGCATGCGCGAGCGCGGCGACGACGGAGCCGCCCCGCTGCCGGGCCCGTCCGCCGAGCAGCAGCCGGCGTCGGCGCCGCAGGCGGTCTGAGAAGGCGTACGTACGACGAAGGGGCGGCGGGCAGGTGCCCGCCGCCCCTTCGT
>NZ_JBEYKR010000070.1:0-36359 GCF_040703535.1 Streptomyces sp. NPDC007346 | reverse complement strand
CCCGGCGGCCGGATGCCGGCGCCGGCATCCGGCGAACGGACGGGGCCGCCCCAGCAGGTATGACCCTGGCCCGCGGATGGGAGGCACCCAGCGCCCGTCTCAGACGCGCCACCGTCTCCTCCACCGTGTCGGCCGGGCAGACACCCACGAGCGCACCGCCGCCGCCGGCTCCGCTGAGCTTCAGCGGCAGCCCTGTGGTGCGCAGCGCGAGAGCCCGCAATTCCTCCAGGAACGGCGTCGACATCCGCTGTCGGTCCCGCATGGCCTGGTGGGCCCGGACCATCCCGGCCCCGAGCCCCGGCAGATCCCGTCCGCGCAGCGACTCCCAGACCTGCTCCGACGCCTCGTCGGCCACCGCCCGGTAGGCGGCGAGTTCAGGGTCACCGACCGCGAGCTGCGCCCGCACGTCGCGGATGTGGTTCCTGGTGTCCTTGCGGGTGCCGGAGTCCACGACGACGACGCGCCACTCATCCGGGAACTCCAGCGACTCGCGCACGACAGGAAGCCCCCGCTCGCGGCCTTCGAGAAGCAGCGCACCGCCCTCGATGACCGCGAGGTGGTCCATGCCGCCACCGTGGAAGACGGCGAACTCGAACTCGTACGCCCACTGGGCGATCGTGTCGTCGCCAACGCGCCGGCCCGTGAACGACGGGTCCGTGAACACCCGGAAGAGCGCCACGATCCGTGCCGTGGACGACGACAGGCCGCTCGCCGCGGGAGCCTCGCTGTGCACGGTGACGGCGGGCGGACGCGGGCCGAGGCCGGGCAGCCTCTCGCGCAGGAACGCCCACACCTCCCGTGACCAGTCGTCCGCCGCAGGCGTGTCCGGATCGGGGCCGGGCACGGCCTCCGCAGTCGTCGTCAGGGAGAGCGCGACGCTGACCGAGCGTCCACCGCCCAGCCAGTCCAGGTCCTCGCCCGACAGGCAGGCCCGGCAGGGCACCACCGCGCGTATCGGATGTGTGGGGATCACCGGGCCTGGAACCTTCCCTCCGTGCGGAACCTCTCGTACATGGACAGCACCACTGCCGTCGGCGGGTGCAGCGGCCGGAGCGGCGCATCGAGCGGCCTGAACACGGCCTGGCGCACCTCGTCGGCGCCGGGAGACAACTCTCCCGACCAGCGGTGGGCGACGAAGCAGAGTGCGAAACAGTGCGTGACGTCCCCATTGGGATAGGTCAGGGTGTGCACCTGCGGGTCGGAGAGTGATCCGAACGGCACCAGGTCCTCCCGCTCCACCCGCAGACCGGTCTCCTCGCCAACCTCCCGCACAGCGGCGTCCGCGAAGTCACCACCCTCCTCGCAGGCGCCGGCCGGCAGCTCCCATACCCCGGTGTCCACGCGCTGCTGGAACAGCCCGCGCCCCTCGGCGTCGATCAGCAGCACCTGCGCGCCGGGCACCAGAAGCGTCCTGGAGCCGACCTTCTGGCGCAGCGACCAGATGTATGAACCGGTGTAACTCATGTCGTGCGCGTCTCCTCCGTCGCCGTACCCGAGTGCCGCGGGCCTGTCGGGTGCGTGGCCCCTCACTCCTCGCCCGCCGCTCCGACCAGCCAGCGCGGAGTGGCGTCAGGTGTGGCGAGCAGCCATCGCACGTAGCGGTCCACACCCTCTCGGACACTGATACCCGACTGCCAGCGCAGCAGTTCCCGGGCGCGTTCGGTCGAGGCGTAGCCGCCCAGCGGGTCCCCCTCCGGGCGCGGGGTGACGATCCGCCGTGCACCGGGGAAGTACGGAGCGATCAGGTCGGCGACCTCACGGACCGATGTGGGTGTACCCGTACCGATGTTGACGGTCTGTGCGGCCATCTGTTCCTCGGTCAGGGCGAGCGCGGTGGCCTCGGCGACGTCGTCGACATGGACGAGGTCACGGACCTGGACGCCACCGCCGTTGAGCCTCATAGGCCGACCCAGACGTGCCTGGAGGGAGAGCCAGGGCACCATCCAGGAGTGGCTGCCCTGCTTGGGGATCTGGGGCTCGCCGTACACGGAGAAATAGCGCACCACCGCATACTCGGTGCCGCTGGAGGCGTTCAGCATCAGCCGGGTCTGGTGCTCCGCCCAGAGCTTGGAGTTGGCATACACGGACACCGGGAAGAGCGGCTGGTCCTCGTGGAAGACCTGCGGCGCGTCGTCGACCGGTGTTCCGTCGCCGTACACAGAGGCGGAAGAGACCAGGACGAGCCGACGGACGGGGTACCGGGCGGCCTGCTCCAGGACGACCTGGGTGCCCTCGACGTTGGCGCGGAAGGCGATGTCGGGCCGCCGGGTGCAGGCGGCGACATCCGCGTACGCGGCGGCGTGGACCACGAAGTCGGCCTCCCGAAGCAGAGCTCCGACAGTGTCGGCGTCCCGGACGTCGCCGACGACCAGGCGTGCGTCGCCGCCTGCCACGCCGAAGATCTCGTGGCCGGGCTCGGGGTAGGCGTCCATGCGGTCGAGAACGGTGACGGTGGCCCCGGCTCTCTGCAACACGGCGACCAGCCTGCTGCCGACCAGTCCGCCACCACCGGTCACGACGACGCGGGCGTCGCGGAGCTTGTCGAGCCGGGAACGGACGGACTCCTCGGCAGCGTCGACGGCGGCGGTCGCAGCGGACATGCTGGGTAACACGGGCATCTGAGCCTCATTCCGGTGTCAGGAAGGAAGACACGCGGTCCACGGGCCCCGGCGTGCCGGGCCTCAGCATTCAGCGCCCATCGCCCACCTGCCAGAGGGCCATTTCGGCACTCTGGCAGCATGCCCGCACCCTCCGTACTGTCTGGGACTGGCTGAGGGACACGGGCTTCGAACCCGTGCCCGGCATCGCCTGGACCTGATCCGGAAGACGGAGGACACATGGCACGACAACGACTCAGCGCAGTGGTCATGACCCACCCCAGACGCCGAGCGGCGGCCGAGAAGCTGGTGCTCAACGCGCCGCCCGGTCAGTTGCGGGTCGTCATGGACCCCGACCCCACCGGCACACCCTCGGTACTGCGCACCGCGCTCGCCGCGTGGTCGGCGATCGAGAACGGAGCCACACATCAACTGGTGGTTCAGGACGATATGACGTTGTCCGAATTCTTCTTCGACCGGGTCCGGTCCGCGATCGAGGAACTGCCCGACGCGGCTCTGGCGCTGTTCTCCCTGTGGGACTCCCGCAACGGGGCGGCCGTGCGCTGGGGAGCGATGGCGGGCTCCCGCTGGGTCGGCGCCGTCAACGAGTACTTCCCGTGCGTCGCCATCGTGCTACCGCGCGCGGTCGCGGAGGGATTCGTCGCATACGGCCGCCCCCGGCTCGGCGGCTGGCCCGACGACATCCTGATGCACCGCTACCTGCACGCTGCCGGCATCCCCCGCTACGTCGCCGTCCCCAACCTCGCCGAACATCAGGACCAGGGCTCCATCTCCGGAAACGCCTTCCGCGGCCCACGCCGTTCGGTCTGCTTCCTGCCGGAGGACCGACCCGGCTCCGAGGGCCGGACCGTCTCGCCTCCCTCCGTGCTGCCGTTCTTCAAGTACGGCGTCGCGCAGTGCGCGGTCCGCGTCCCAGGCCCCGGACCGGAACGCCGGCTGCACCTGGATACCGAGCAGTACCTCCGCGGCGCCGGACTGCCCGCGTCTCTCCTCCGTCCACCCGGCGCCGGACCGGCCGAGGCCGATGTACGGGGTACCTGGCTGACCGCCCTGGCCATGGGCTTCGAAGCGGCCCGCGCCGGGCTCCCCGCACCGTCCTCGGAGTCGGAGGCCTACGCCGAGTCGGTGGCCACGATCGGCACCGGCGGCATCAGCAACACCAGCACGGAGGAACACCTCGCTCAACGCCGCGAACCTCTGGCCGAGACGGCCCGCCTCGCACTCGCCGCCGGACGTGAAGCCGCCGCCGCACACCGCGCGGGTCCACGCCCGCAACGACAAGGCAGCCTCGCCTGGCGAGCGGCGGGAAATCCCCTCGGCGAGCACCTCGCCCGCAGACTGGCCGACCTGCGGGAGTGCTCCGACGCTGTCATCGACCTGACGCGCCTCCAGGACGCCGACCCCACGGTCACCATCAGCCCGCACGACGACCCCACCCCCTACACGCTGGCCGTGGGCGAGGTGTACGGACCAGGCTGCTCCCGGCACACGCCGATCGGTCGCATGGTGTGGGACGCGCTGCACAGCCACCCCGTCACCGTTGCCGGCTCCCCGGACGCCGAGGTCCATCCCCTCCACGTCAACGACCTCGCCGACGCCATCGCGGCGGTTCTGCGTACCAGACCGGCGAACCACGGCCTCGCGGCCGTACCCGAGAAGCCGTACACAGCGGCCCAACTGGCCGAGGCCGTCCACGGCACCGTACGGCCCGTACCTGTGCGGGTGGTGCCGGACGAAGAGCCCGGCTGGCACACCCCGGACGGCGGCGCCGAACGGCCCCCCGGCTGGGCACCCTCCACCGCTCTGCCCCGGGGGCTGCACACCTTTGCCCAGTGGCTCGCCTACGAAGGAGTCCTGCTCGAACCGAACTGACCGCAGGCCGGTGCCGACCTGCGGTCAGTTCCGCTCGCGCATCACGGTCACATACCAGGATGTGCACCTGGACACGGGCCGGCCGCGCTCCCCCAGGCGACGCGACAGCGCTGCCCGGGGGCCGTTCAGCCGCACCGCGTCCTTCGGTGAGAGGCACTCACTCACGGAGCACCGAGCGACCCGGCTTGGCCGACAGAGGCTCTGCACAGCCCAGTTCACCGAGGTGGGGGAATTCATAGACTGAAGCGGAAACTGAAGCGCAGAGCTCCCACCTGCGGAAACGCGCGTTCTACGCTGGGCATCCCAGCACCATCCCAGCACGGGCGTTCCATCCCAGCACCATGCAGGCCGGGCGTCCCTCATGCACTCCCACGCAGCTTGCGTGCCACCGCTCCGGCTCGCCCCCTTTGAGGGGTGGGACGCTTCGTCGAGGGGGTGACCGCATCGCGTGACGCACTTGCCTGCAACGGCACCACGCGCTGGGCAGCAGGTGCCTCGACGGACCCGCAAGAAGGAGTCCGCCTGGCCCTTGACGCTCAGGATCCACCGATCACGAATGTGCCGGTGGCCAAGCACGCCACGAGAGGTTCAGCTTCCCGCAGACAGGACGATGGCGTGTCATTGCGAGATCAATCGAGCTTCTCGAACGACGGTCTCGGCGCAATGATGGGCGTGCGCTGTTCGTTGATATTCAGCCAGGTAGGCGCTTCCACCGACATGAGCTTTCGATCGATGGTAATTAGGTTCTGTTGCGCCGCTTCGTTCAGGGAGTCAAGAATGTCGACCACCTTCACCTTCCCATACTTCTCAAGTTGCGCTTGAATCCTCTGCGCCTTGGCACTCGGCTTGTAGTAATAGGGTGCACGATCATGCCTACCGACCGTCAGAACCGCTTCGGCAACCGCCTCGTATGCATCGTTAAACAAGCCCATAAAGCCATCCGGGTCTGGTAGCGCGACCAGGTGTAGGCTCTGCCACCTCTGATAACCCGCCGGAAGGTCTATCGCCTGGGGGACAATCGCCACTCGAAGCCCGTTACCGTCTTCGAGTTGATGCCAATTACTTTTGATGGTGGCGGCGGCAAACCGCGCCTTCTCAACACTACTCAAGAACAGATCAGTCTTCCACACCTTCTTGATCCGTTCGCGAAGCTGAGCCTCGGCGGCGACGCCACGAGCAGCGATCGGCACCCAGGATCCAGATGCGAATGGGCGACCTGAGCCGTCAGGCAGCAACACCGCGTCACCACTCGCATTGTTGACAACAGCATCAGTGAACCCGAGGTGGCGCGCACGCTCGTGCCCGAACATCAGGGAAGTTGGCCTGACCAAGTCGGCGAATGACCTAGGACTCACCCTCCTGAGAGCTTCGCTGACCAGATCGACAACGCGTGGCTCACCGCCGACAATCGCCTCATGAACGGCCCACTCAAACCCGTCTCCTCGCGATCCCTTGTCGCGGTGCAGGCGAGCGAGCTTAGCGAGCTGCCGAAACGTGACGTCCACCCGATCGCAATTGAGATCTTCGAGATCCGCTTGCGACAACTCATCGAAGTGGGCCCTCAGGATCGATCGCGACACCGCTTAAAGAGCGCGACCGTACTCATCGACTGGTTCAGTCTGACTCAGAAAGGTGACATCAGCCACTCGGTATCTCCCTATTTCTTCGCACCAGAGGTTAGACTGGAAATCGACTACACATCGAAGTGGAAATTCTGATCTGCGGAAATGCAGACCATCGAGGCACCCGCTGGCACGGCATGCAGCGTTCCCGGTCAGTCGGCGGTGCCGGGCTCCACGACCCACTCGGCTTGCACCCCGCTCACCGAGGCGATCATGTCGAAGTCGCCGTCGTAGTGCAGGACCGTGGCCCCGTGTCGTTCTGCGGTTGCCGCGATGAGGACGTCGGCCAGCGACAGCGCCCGGTGAAAGCCAGCGTTCAGCGCCAGCGCCTGGATCGCGAGCGCCTGCTCGAACTCCTCGTCGTTGCAAGGCAAGTAGTCGAAACCACGGAGCAGGGTACGCAGGCGCAGCGCCTCGGGCTTTCCGTGCGCCGAGTACAGAACCTCATACTCGGTCGGGGCGCACACTGCCAGGAGTCCATCCCGGTCCAGTGCATCCAGCCGCGCCCGCACTGCCGGTTTGCCGCGGCGGGCCAGCGCGGACTTGTCGATGAGGTAGCGCCCTTTCACGCTGCCGAAGCCCCGTCTCCGCGCTTTAGCGAGCCGTCCGGATTCCGCGGCCCCGTCTGCGACCGGATCTCCGCGAACACGTCATCAAACTCACCATCGTCAATGGCATCGAACAGCTCCCGGCGCAGCCGCAGCCTCACCCCCTCCTCCATGGCCGCCCGCACTGCGGCAGCCTTCGTCCTCGACCCGTACACCCGCATCGCCTGCTCGACGATCTCCTCGTCCAGATCGATCACAGTCCTGGCCATCAGTTGTCCCCTCCACAGCTCGACGCTCCAACAATGATATCAATTGGACCTAAGAAATGGCATCAAAATGCTGGAGTGCGTCCCGGGTGCCTCGATCAGAGTCGGGAGCACGACCTGGACTGGTTGATCAGCTTTCCGATCGGCGAGCAACTCTGGACGAGACCCTGTACGAACTCCCTGATCTGGGACTCGGCGAACGAATCGACGCCATGTTGTCGGAGCGGCCACTCCGCAAGACATTGGAGGCCGGCAAGCACGAACCCGGGCACGGCAGACTGCGCCCCCGCGACGATCGGCTCGCGGTCTCGGGAGGGCTCATCAGAGGGGAACCTGGCACCGGCGACCCATCCGCGTCCCAGCACAAAACCCAGCACGGTACGAATGACCAGGGATGACGACAGGTGACGAGGGGTCAGCTATCTCAGCACCATCCCAGCACGGGAAAAAAACCAAGGGCCCGACTCAGAAGAGTCGGGCCCTCTCTGGCCTGGGCGTTTACCAGATCAGCGAAGTGGTGGTATGTCAGCCGCTACACATTGAACCTGAACTCCACCACGTCCCCGTCCTGCATCACGTAGTCCTTGCCCTCCATGCGCGCCTTGCCCTTGGCGCGGGCCTCGGCGACCGAGCCCGTTCCGACCAGGTCGTCGAAGGAGATGATCTCCGCCTTGATGAAGCCCTTCTGGAAGTCGGTGTGGATCACACCGGCCGCCTCCGGGGCCGTGGCGCCCTTCTTGATGGTCCAGGCGCGGGCTTCCTTCGGGCCTGCCGTGAGGTAGGTCTGGAGGCCCAGGGTGTCGAAGCCGACGCGGCCGAGGGTGGCGAGGCCGGGCTCTTCCTGGCCCATGGACTGGAGGAGTTCCAGGGCCTCGTCGTCGTCGAGCTCGATCAGCTCGGACTCGATCTTGGCGTTGAGGAAGATCGCCTCGGCGGGGGCGACCAGGGCGCGCTGTTCGTTCTTGAAGTCCTCGTCGACCAGCTCGTCCTCGTCGACGTTGAAGACGTAGAGGAACGGCTTGACGGTGAGGAGGTGCAGCTCGTGGAGGAGCTTGCCCTTCTCGGTCGCGGCCGTGATGCCCGCCGAGAAGAGGGTCTGGCCGGTCTCCAGGATCTTCTGCGCGTCCTCGACCGCGGCGAGCACCGCGACCTTGTCCTTCTGGAGGCGGGACTCCTTCGTCAGGCGCGGGACGGCCTTCTCGACGGACTGGAGGTCGGCGAGGATCAGCTCGGTGTTGATCGTCTCGATGTCGTCCTTGGGCGAGACCTTGCCGTCGACGTGGACGACGTTCTCGTCCTTGAAGGCGCGGATGACCTGGCAGATCGCGTCGGACTCGCGGATGTTCGCGAGGAACTTGTTGCCCAGGCCCTCGCCCTCCGAGGCGCCCCGGACGATTCCGGCGATGTCGACGAAGTCCACCGTGGCCGGCAGGAGCTTCTGGGAGTTGAAGATCTCCGCGAGCTTGTTCAGCCGCGGGTCCGGGACGCCGACCACGCCGACGTTCGGCTCGATCGTGGCGAACGGGTAGTTGGCCGCCAGCACGTCGTTCTTGGTCAGGGCGTTGAACAGGGTCGACTTGCCGACATTCGGCAGACCGACGATTCCGATCGTGAGCGACACTTTGGCGACTTCCTGGAGTGAGGAGGGGGTCAGGGGCGTCCGGGGCCGGCTCGGCTGTTCGGGCCGGGTCCCGGAGTGGACCGATTCTCCAGTTTACGGGCGAGGGCGCGCGGCCCCGCACGGGTCCGCCGAAGGCGGTACGCGCACCGCGTGTACACCGCCGGACAGGTCTGTTTCGGCCCCTGGGCATCGAACGCAACGCCAAGGTCGGCCAAAGCGCGTGTCCAACGCCTGATTCCTCCCGCCCGGCGACCTACGTTGTCCCCGTGGAGCAGCACAGGACACGACCCCCGCAGCGCAGGCCGGCCCCGCAGGCCGCGCCCGCCCCTCCCGTCGCGCCCGTGCAGGACGCCTTCGGGGAGAGTTCCACCGTCTACCAGGCCGTGGGGACGGCCGGCGGACGGGCGCGGACCGTACCGCCCGTGCTGCTCGCCCTGCGGAGATTCCCCAACCCCCGGCTCACCGGGATCGGGGCCGGGCTGTTCGCCGCCCTGACCATGTTCGTGCTCGCCTGTCTGGACCGGCTGCTGTTCGACAGCTCGGAGATCGTCTACGGGCTGCTGTTCCTGCCGGTCAGCGCGCTCACCGCGCTCTGGGTTCGGCCCGCCGACCTGGTCACCGCGCCGATCAGCGTGCCCATCGCGTTCGCCGTCGGGGTCTTCCCGATCTCCGGCGGGTCCGGCGGCTTCGGCGGGCAGACCATGGCCCTGGTCACCGCGCTCGCCGTGCACGCCGGCTGGCTGTACGGGGGCACGCTGGTCGCCGGCCTCATCGCCTCCGTACGCAAGGTTTCGCACATGCGGGCCCGGCAGCGGCACCTGCTGGCCCAGGGGCGTACGGGAGGGGCCCAGGCCAAGGGGCGGGCTCCGGCCCGGGTGCCCAGGAAGGTCGCCGGGGCGGGCGCCGCCGCCGGACGGGCCGAGCGGCCCCGGGCCGGCGGGTAGCCCCCCGCCGCATCCGGCAGGTAGCCTCCCGCCTCCCCTCCGCGCCCGAGCCGGGGAGGGGAGCCACCGCACCCGAGCCGGGGAAGCACCCGCCCCGCCCGAGCCGAGGAGGTGGCTCCCGCACCCGAGCCGGGGAGGGCGCCCCCTACCTCCCCGCCGCCGCCATCGCCGCGCCCACGATCCCCGCGTTGTTCTGGAGCTCCGCCGGGACCATCTCCGCCTGGACCTTCTCGATCAGCGGCAGGAACTTCTCCGACTTGCGGCTCACCCCGCCGCCGATGATGAACAGCTCGGGCGAGAACAGCATCTCCACGTGCAGCAGATACTTCTGGACCCGGTGCGCCCAGTGCTGCCAGCTGAGGTCCTCGTCCTCCTTGGCCTTCGTGGAGGCGCGCTTCTCCGCGTCGTGGCCGTGCAGCTCCAGGTGGCCCAGCTCGGTGTTGGGGACGAGGCAGCCGTCGACGAAGAGCGCGCTGCCGATGCCCGTGCCCAAGGTCAGCACGATGACCGTGCCCTTACGGCCCCGGCCCGCACCGAACGTCATCTCCGCGACCCCGGCCGCGTCCGCGTCGTTCAGGATCGTCACGGGCTGGCCGACCCGCTCGCCCAGCAGGGCGCGGGCGTCCGTACCGATCCAGCCCTTGTCGACATTGGCCGCCGTACGCGTGGTGCCGTCCGTGACGACACCCGGGTACGTGATCCCGATGGGGCCCGACCAGTCGAAGTGGCCGACGACCTCGGCCACGCAGTCGGCCACGCGGTCGGGCGTGGCCGGCTGCGGTGTCAGCACTTTGTGGCGCTCCCGCGCCAGGTCTCCGCGGTCCAGGTCCACGGGAGCGCCCTTGATCCCTGAACCACCGATGTCCACGCCAAAGATCTCCATGGAAACACCGTACGGGCAGGCCCGGCCCCGTGCCCCGCTACTCGGCGGAAAGGGCGGCGGCCTCGGCGCGCAGGTCCCGGCGGAGCTCCTTGGGGAGGGAGAAGGTGATCGACTCGTCGGCCGTCTTGACCGTCTCCACGTCCGCGTAACCGCGCTCCGCGAGCCACTCCAGGACCCCGTCGACCAGGACGTCGGGGACCGAGGCCCCGGAGGTCAGGCCGACCGTGTTCACGCCCTCCAGCCACGCCTCGTCGATCTCGCTCGCGAAGTCGACCAGGTGGGCGGCGGGGGCCCCCGCGTCGAGGGCGACCTCGACCATGCGGATGGAGTTCGAGGAGTTCTTGGAGCCGACCACGATGACCAGCTCGGCGTCCTCGGCCAGCTTCTTCACCGCGACCTGGCGGTTCTGCGTGGCGTAGCAGATGTCGTCGCTGGGCGGCGAGAGGAGGTTGGGGAACTTCGACTTGAGCGCCCCCACCGTCTCCATCGTCTCGTCGACGGAGAGGGTGGTCTGGGAGAGCCAGACGACCTTCGACTCGTCGCGGACCTCGACGTTCGCCACGTCCTCGGGGCCGTCGACCAGCGTGATGTGGTCGGGGGCCTCGCCGGAGGTGCCGATGACCTCTTCGTGGCCCTCGTGGCCGATCAGGAGGATGTCGTAGTCCTCCTTGGCGTACCGGACGGCTTCCTTGTGGACCTTGGTGACGAGCGGGCAGGTCGCGTCGATGGTGGCGAGCTTGCGCTCGGCCGCCTCCGCGTGGACGGTGGGCGCGACTCCGTGCGCGGAGAACATCACGATGGAGCCCTCGGGGACCTCCGCGGTGACGTCCACGAAGATCGCGCCCTTCTTCTCCAGGGTCTGCACGACGTATTTGTTGTGCACGATCTCGTGGCGGACGTAGATCGGGGCCCCGTACTGCTCCAGGGCCTTCTCGACGGCGATCACGGCACGGTCCACGCCCGCGCAGTAGCCACGGGGTGCGGCGAGCAGGACACGGCGGGCAGGGGTTGCAGTCATGCGTCCCATCGTAAGGCCGTACCGAACAGGCGGGGTGACGTCCGGGTCGGGAGACTGGTCGCGACGCGTGCACCGCCGGTGTCCGGACGGTGACGACGACGGTGACGATGCCGACAGCGGTGGCGATGACTGTGACTGTGACTGTGGCTGTGGCTGTGGCGATGACTGTGGAGGGTCCATGACGTCGGTCTCGGGGAGCGGTACGGGGTCGGGAGGCGGCGCCGCGTCCGGAAGCAGCGTCGAGGAGGGCAAGCTGCGGCGGACCCTCGGCTTCCGGGACCTGGTCGTCTACGGGCTGCTGTTCATCGCCCCGATGGCCCCCGTCGGCATCTTCGGCACCCTGGACGCCAAGTCCGGCGGCTCGGTCGCCCTCGTCTACATCGTGGCGACCGTCGTCATGGGGTTCACCGCGTTCAGTTACGCCCAGATGGTGCGGGTCGCGCCCTTCGCCGGGTCGGTCTTCACGTATGCCCGCAAAGGGCTGGGGGAAGGATTCGGGTTCATCGCGGGGTGGATGGCGATGCTCGACTACCTGCTGATCCCCGCCGTCGCCTATCTCTTCTCCGGGATCGCGATGAACGCCCTGGTCCCGGAGGTGTCGCGGTGGGTGTGGACCGCGCTCGCGGTGCTCGTGACCACGCTCCTGAACCTGTGGGGGGTACGGGCCGCCGCGCGGGTCGGGTTCGCCGTGCTGGCCATGGAGATCGTGGTGCTGCTCGTCTTCGTGGTGTCGGCCGTGGTCGTCCTCGTGCAGGACGGGGCCCAGCGCGGGTGGCTGACGCCGCTCACCGGGGACTCGGCGTTCTCCATGGCGGCGGTGCTGGGGGCGGTGTCGGTGGCCGTCCTGTCGTATCTGGGGTTCGACGCCATCGCCTCGTTCGCCGAGGAGGTGACGGGCGGGTCGCAGAAGGTGGCGCGGGCGGTCCTGTTCTGCCTGGTGCTCGCGGGGGTGCTGTTCATCGTCCAGACGTATCTGGCGGCGCTGCTGGAGCCGATGAGCTCGGCGGAGCTGGCGGCGGATCCGGCGGCCCAGGGGTCGGCGTTCTACGACGCGGTCGACGCCTCCGTCGGGAGCTGGCTGCACGACCTGGTGGCGGTCAGCAAGGCGATCGGGGCGGCGTTCGCGGCGCTGGCGGGGCAGGCCGCCGCCGGGCGCCTGGTCTTCGCGATGGCCCGCGAGCGGCGGCTGCCGCCCTTCCTCGCGAAGGTCGACCCGAAGTCGGGCGTACCGCGGCTCGCGCTCCTGGGCGCGGCGCTCGTGACGCTCGTGGCGGCGGTGTGGGCGGCCCGGCGCGACGACGGCCTCGACCACCTGGTATCGGTGGTGGACGTCGGGGCGCTGACCGCGTTCGTGCTGCTGCACGCGTCGGTGGTCGGCTGGTTCGGCGTACGCCGCATGGGCGGGCCGCCCATCTGGTGGAAGCACGTACTGCTTCCGGCCATCGGTGCGGGGGCGCTGATCGCCGTCATCGTGGAGGCGACGACGAGCGCCCAGGTGGTGGGCTTGTGCTGGCTGGCGGTGGGGCTCGTGGTCCTCGCGGTGCAGGGGGCCGGCAGGCGCGGGGAGGCGGACCCGCGCTGAGGGTGAGGCCGGTGTGGAAGCGAGGTATGGCCGGTGCCTGGGGAGGGGGAGGCCGTGCCTGGGGAGGGGGAAAGCCGGCGCCTGAGGAGGGGTAAGGCCGGCGCCCGGAGAGGGGTAAGGCCGTGTTGCGGGGCGGGGGGGGCCGGTGCAGAGGGGGCGAAACGGCGCTCAAGGGGATGGCTGATGCTGAGCGGTCGCTCCTCGCGAGGCGTCGTCGCTGTCGGTGCGTCCCGATACGCTCGGGCGCATGGCTCTCAACACGTCCGCCGAAGCACCGCTGCCCGTCGGTGAGGTGTCGCGCCTCATCGGCGGATGGATCGACCGCCTCGGTGCCATCTGGGTGGAGGGGCAGATCACCCAGTTGTCGCGGCGCCCGGGTGCCGGGGTCGTCTTCCTGACCCTGCGCGACCCCTCGCACGACATCTCGGTGAGCGTGACCTGTTTCCGGCAGGTCTTCGACCGGATCGCCGACGTGGTGAGCGAGGGCGCGCGCGTCGTCGTCCTCGCCAAGCCCGAGTGGTACGCGCCCCGGGGGCAGCTGTCGCTGCGGGCCACGGACATACGGCCGGTCGGGATCGGCGAGCTGCTGGTGCGGCTGGAGCAGCTGAAGAAGTCGCTGGCCGCCGAAGGGCTCTTCGCGCTGGACCGGAAGAAGCCGCTCCCCTTCCTTCCGCAGCTCATCGGGCTGGTCTGCGGGCGCGCCTCCGCCGCCGAGCGCGATGTCCTGGAGAACGCGCGCCGCCGCTGGCCCGCCGTGCGCTTCGAGGTCCGTAACACCGCCGTGCAGGGGGTGAACGCGGTCAGCCAGGTGGTCCAGGCGGTCGAGGAGCTGGACGCGCTGGCCGAGGTGGACGTGATCGTGGTGGCCCGGGGCGGCGGCAGCGTGGAGGACCTGCTGCCGTTCTCCGACGAGCAGCTGATCCGGGCTGTGGCCGCCTGCCGTACGCCGGTGGTCTCCGCGATCGGCCACGAGCCCGACTCGCCGCTGCTGGACCTGGTGGCCGACCTGCGTGCCTCCACGCCCACGGACGCGGCCAAGAAGGTCGTGCCGGACGTGGGCGAGGAGCTGGAGAAGGTGCAGCAGCTCCGGGACCGGGCCCTGCGGACCGTACGGGGGATGCTGGACCGCGAGGAGCGGGGGCTCGCGCACGCGCTGGGCCGCCCCGCGATGGAGCGCCCGCAGCGGCTGGTGGACGAGCGGGCGGCGGAGGTCGACGCGCTCGTCGGGCGCAGCCGCCGGGTGCTGGGCCATCTGCTGGACCGGGCCGATTCGGAGCTGGCGCACACCCGGGCCCGGGTCGTCTCGCTGTCGCCCGCCGCCACGCTGGAGCGGGGGTACGCGGTGCTCCAGCGGCCGGACGGCCATGTGGTGCGCTCCCCCGAGGAGGCCGGGGCGGCCGGTGATCCGCTGCGGGCGCGGGTGTCCGAGGGCGAGTTCACGGTGCGGGTGGACGGGTGAGGCCCGAGGGCCAGGAGCCGTTCGGCCGGGTGAGGCCCGGACCCGAAGGGTGAGGAGCCGTTCGGACGGATGCGACCGGACGGCGAAGGCCCGCTCGGACCAGTGGGACCGGGACGACCAGGAGCCCGCTCGGACGAGTGGGGCAGAGGGCGACAGACCTAGGGTGGATCATATGACGGACGACGGTACGGCGGCGGCTGCCGCGACGAGCACGCTCGGGTACGAGCAGGCGCGGGACGAACTCATCGAGGTCGTACGCCGGCTGGAGGCGGGCGGCACGACGCTGGAGGAGTCGCTGGCCCTGTGGGAGCGGGGCGAGGAGCTGGCGAAGATCTGCCGCCACTGGCTGGAGGGTGCTCGGGCCCGCCTGGACGCGGCGCTGGCCGGTCCGCAGGACGGACCCGGCGGGGGCCAGGGTGCCGACGACTGACCGTCCGCAGCGTGTGTGGGGTGGGTCACCCTAACCCCATTTAGTTGAAAGTTAACCTATCTCTCCGTTACGATCACTACGTCATTCGTCACATCCGCCCGGAAGGCTTGCCCTCAGATGTCCCTCGCTCTCGATCCCGCCGCCCAGGACCTCCTCTTCCGCGAGGCCCGCACCGCCAACACCTTCACCGACGAGCCGGTGACCGACGAGCAGGTCCAGGCGATATACGACCTGGTCAAGTTCGGCCCGACCGCCTTCAACCAGTCCCCGCTGCGCGTCGTCCTGGTCCGCTCCCCCGAGGGCCGCGAGCGTCTGGTGCGGCACATGGCCGAGGGCAACCGTCCGAAGACCGCCACCGCCCCGCTGGTCGCGATCCTGGCCGCCGACAACGAGTTCCACGAGGAGCTCCCGGCGCTGATGCCGCACTTCCCGCAGGCCAAGGACGTCATCTTCTCGGAGCGCCTGGTCCGCGAGTCGGCCGCCGGCCTCAACGCCGCACTCCAGGCCGCCTACTTCATCATCGGCATCCGCGCCGCCGGCCTGGCCGCCGGACCGATGACCGGCTACGACGCCGCCGGCCTCCAGAAGGAGTTCCTGGACCAGGACCACACCCCGCTGATGGTCGTCAACATCGGCAAGCCGGGCGAGGACGCCTGGTTCCCGCGCGCCCCCCGCCTCTCCTACGACGAGGTCATCACCACCGTCTGATCGGCGTACGTGAAGGGGCCCCGGAACACCTGGTGTTCCGGGGCCCCTTCACGTACATACGCGCGGAAGAGCGGCGGGCCGCCGTCAGGAGGCCGGGGCCGACGCGGCGGCGGAGGGTGCGGGCCCCCCGACCGGCTCCACCTTCAGCGCCTCGGCCATCTCCACCAGCCGCTCCTTGGGCGCCGAGCCCGTCACCACGGTGGTGTGCCCCTTGTCCAGCAGGACGAGGGCGTCGTACTTCTCGCCCTCCCAGAACTGCCATGCGCGGCCCGCCACCGTCTCGGTGGTCCCGGTGTTCCGGGCCTTCTGGCTGACCTGGGGGACGTACGTGCGCGGGGCGGTGGTGGACTGCTCGACCGCGACGTACTTGCCGTCCGGGTCCAGGAAGCCGAGGTGCCAGGCCCTGCCCGCGGCACCGTCGTACGAGACGGAGGTCGGCCTCCACTCCTCCGGCAGCCCCTCCGGCGCGGCGACCGGGTAGGGGGCGGTGGCGCGCACCGTCGCCAGTTCCACGGAGAAGTCGACCGCCTTGATCGGGTCAAGGCTCTCGTCGTGCGGAACGAAGATGTAGATGACGCCCGCACAGGCCGCGGTCACCATGGTCGACAGGAACATGTTCCGGACCGTCTGTTTGCCTCGCTTGCTTGCCACGGCATCCATGGTGGCACGCGGCCCCGCGCACCCGGCCGCAGGGTGGCCGCTGACGGTGGGTGGCGGCATGGACACGGACCGGGGGCGCTCATGCGTGACCCGCACTGCTCATTTTATCGACCTACCGATAGAGTCACAGCACCCTCATATCCGGTCGTCGCCGTACAGAAAGGTGCGCTCCGATGTCCGAGCATCATCATCTTCCGTCCCAATTGGAGGTCTCCCCGGAGGCCCCCGACCGCAACCTGGCCCTGGAGCTGGTCCGGGTCACCGAGGCCGCAGCGATGGCCGCCGGGCGCTGGGTGGGCCGCGGCGACAAGATCGGCGCCGACGGCGCCGCCGTGAAGGCCATGCGCACCCTCGTCTCGACCGTCTCGATGAACGGCGTCGTCGTCATCGGGGAGGGCGAGAAGGACGAAGCCCCCATGCTGTTCAACGGCGAGCGGGTCGGCGACGGCACCGGCGCCGAGGTCGACATCGCGGTCGACCCGATCGACGGCACCACGCTCAACGCCAAGGGCATGCCGAACGCCATCGCCGTGCTGGCGGCCGCCGACCGCGGGGCGATGTTCGACCCGTCCGCGGTCTTCTACATGGACAAGCTGGTCACGGGGCCCGAGGCGGCGGACTTCGTCGACATCAACGCGCCCGTGGCGGTGAACATCCGGCGCGTCGCGCGGGCGAAGAACTCCACGCCCGAGGACGTCACGGTCGTCATCCTGGACCGCCCGCGCCACGAATCCATCGTCAAGGAGATCCGGGAGACCGGCGCGCGGATCAAGTTCATCTCCGACGGTGACGTGGCGGGCTCGATCATGGCCGCCCGTGAGGGCACCGGCGTCGATCTGCTGATGGGCATCGGCGGCACCCCCGAGGGCATCATCTCGGCCTGCGCCATAAAGTGCCTCGGCGGTGTCATCCAGGGCAAGCTCTGGCCCAAGGACGAGGCGGAGCGGCGGAAGGCGCTGGACGCGGGCCACGATCTGGACCGGGTGCTGTCCACCGACGACCTGGTCAGCGGCGACAACGTGTTCTTCGTGGCGACGGGGATCACCGACGGTGAGCTGATGCGCGGTGTGCGGTACCGCGCGGAGACGGCGAGCACCGAGTCGATCGTGATGCGTTCCAAGTCCGGCACGATCCGGACGATCTCCTCGACCCACCGGCTGTCGAAGCTGCGCGCCTACAGCGCCATCGACTTCGACCGCGCGAAGTAGCGGAGAAGCCGGGGAGCCGGGAAACAGGAAAACCGGGGAGCCGAGAAGCGGAAAGGCCGAGGAAGCACCGGAAGCAGCGGAAGCCAGCGGAGTACGCAGAAGGAGGGGGCGCGGGGGCCACGGTCCCCGCGCCCCCTCCTCCGTTCGCGTCCTCAGCCCGCCGCGGCTATGCGCTCGGCCGGCGCGGCGGCGGCCAGCTCGGTGTCGCGGCGGCGACGGCGGGCCAGCGCGACCCGGCGTTCGGCGGCGGTGAGGCCGCCCCACACCCCGTACGGCTCGGGCTGCATCAGCGCGTGCTCCTGGCACGCCACCATCACCGGGCAGCGGGCACAGACCCGCTTGGCGGCCTCCTCACGGGCCAGTCGGGCGGCGGTCGGCTCCTTCGACGGGGCGAAGAACAGCCCGGCCTCGTCCCGGCGGCACACTGCCTCCGAGTGCCAGGGGCCCGCCTCGTCCTCCCGGGCGGGGATCCGCTGGGCGGGGACGGCGGCTACCTGCGGAGGCTGATGCGGCGGTTGCAGCACGGTCTACTCCTGACGACGGCTACGGCTTCGCGAGCGAGAGACGATGCAGCAGTCCATACCCGCTGCGTGTACGCCTATGCACTGAGCGGCACCGGCGCACGGCGCGCGCCAAGGGCTCCAGGAGGCGTTCTGGCCGATTCCCGCAGGGCGTCCGAGCTGCCGTTCTCAGTGCCCGAGGTGCTTGCGCAGCCGCCTCTGGAGATCCGCGACGAACTTGCCCCGCTTGGGTTTGGCCTCCACGCTGCCGAGGACGGCATAGCCGTTCACGACGACGACCGGCGCCTGAGGGTCCATCGATTCCAGCGTGCGTACGTCGAAGCTGCCGAGGACGCCCGTCCCGCTGCCGCGCAGCGTGACGTTCTCCGGGACCCGGATCTCGACGCTCCCGAAGATGGACGTGGCGTTGATGACCGTGAGCCGTTGGCCGAAAAGCGCCTCCGTCAGATCGATCTCCACGCTGCCGAAGAGCGAGAAGGCGTTCGTCCGGGGGCCGACGCGCCAACGCCCCTTGCGGGTGGCACTGCTGAAGACCGCGACGAGGTTGTCGGCCGGGCCGTCGGGGGACTCGGGGCCGTACGCGTACGGCTGCGGCTCGGGGCGCGGGGCGGCGGTGCCGGAGGAGGCGGCGGGCAGATCGCGGACCAGGGGCTGGAGTTCACCGACGGTCTTGGCCCGGTAGACGAGGTCGACCCGCTCCGCGTGCTCGTCCGCCGTCAGGCGCCCCTCGGCCATCGCCTCGCGCAGGATGTCCGCGATCCGGTCGCGGTCGGCGTCGGAGGCGCGCAGGGAGTCGCCGGGCGAGACCTGGGCGGGCGGGGCGGCCGGCCGGGCGGGCTGCTGGGGCTGCTTCTCGAGGTCCACCGCCCCAGGGTACCCAAACGCGATAGATCGCGACTACCCCTCGGGGTGGCGCGGCGGGCCGCGCAGCGGGGGCCTCCAGGTGAGCCTTACCTCACAGGACCGGCGCCGAGGCGGCGCTCTACCCTGGATGACGCGCTGCCCGAGGGAGGCCAGCCGCTGTCGCCGAGTGAGGAATGGCCGTAATGCCAGAGTTTGCGTACTCCGATCTGCTCCCCCTGGGAGAGGACACCACGCCGTACCGTCTGGTGACCGCCGAGGGTGTCTCCACCTTCGAGGCCGACGGCCGTACGTTCCTCAAGGTCGAACCGGAGGCGCTGCGCACGCTCGCCGCCGAGGCGATGCACGACATCTCGCACTACCTGCGCCCGGCCCACCTGGCGCAGCTGCGGCGGATCATCGACGACCCGGCGGCGTCCTCCAACGACAAGTTCGTGGCGCTGGACCTCCTGAAGAACGCCAACATCGCCGCCGCGGGCGTCCTGCCGATGTGCCAGGACACCGGTACGGCGATCGTCATGGGCAAGCGCGGGCAGAACGTGCTGACCGAGGGCGGTGACGAAGAGGCCCTGTCGCACGGCATCTTCGACGCGTACACCAAGCTCAACCTGCGCTACTCGCAGATGGCCCCGCTGACCATGTGGGACGAGAAGAACACCGGCTCCAACCTCCCGGCCCAGATCGAGCTGTACGCCACCGACGGCGGCGCGTACAAGTTCCTCTTCATGGCCAAGGGCGGCGGCTCGGCCAACAAGTCGTTCCTCTACCAGGAGACGAAGGCCGTCCTGAACGAGGCCTCCATGATGAAGTTCCTGGAGGAGAAGATCCGCTCGCTGGGGACCGCGGCCTGCCCGCCGTACCACCTGGCGATCGTGGTCGGCGGCACGTCGGCGGAGTTCGCGCTGAAGACCGCCAAGTACGCCTCCGCCCACTACCTGGACGAGCTGCCCGCCGAGGGCTCCCCCACCGGGCACGGCTTCCGGGACAAGGAGCTGGAGGAGAAGGTCTTCGAGCTGACGCAGAAGATCGGGATCGGCGCCCAGTTCGGCGGCAAGTACTTCTGCCACGACGTGCGCGTGGTGCGTCTGCCCCGGCACGGCGCCTCGCTCCCCGTCGCCATCGCCGTCTCCTGCTCGGCCGACCGCCAGGCCACCGCGAAGATCACCGCCGAGGGCGTCTTCCTGGAGCAGCTGGAGAAGGACCCGGCGCGCTTCCTGCCCGACACCACCGACGAGCACCTCGACGAGGCCGGCGACGTCGTGAAAATCGACCTCAACCGGCCGATGGACGAAGTGCTGGCCGAGCTGACCAAGTACCCGGTCAAGACCCGGCTCTCGCTGACCGGCCCGCTGGTCGTGGCGCGCGACATCGCGCACGCCAAGATCAAGGAGCGGCTGGACGCGGGCGAGGAGATGCCGCAGTACCTGAAGGACCACCCGGTGTACTACGCGGGCCCGGCGAAGACGCCCGAGGGGTACGCCTCCGGCTCCTTCGGCCCGACGACGGCCGGCCGCATGGACTCCTACGTGGAGCAGTTCCAGGCGGCGGGCGGCTCGAAGGTGATGCTCGCCAAGGGCAACCGCAGCAAACAGGTCACCGACGCCTGCGACGCGCACGGCGGCTTCTACCTCGGCTCGATCGGCGGCCCGGCGGCCCGGCTGGCGCAGGACTGCATCAAGAAGGTCGAGGTCGTCGAGTACGAGGAGCTGGGCATGGAGGCGGTCTGGCGGATCGAGGTCGAGGACTTCCCCGCCTTCATCGTGGTCGACGACAAGGGCAACGACTTCTTCACCGAGCCCGCCCCGGCGCCGACGTTCACCAGCATCCCGGTCCGGGGCCCCGGCCTGGGCTGACCGGGCTGACCGGCCGCGAGCAGCGGTCGGGGAAGGAGGGGGCGTCCGAACGGGCGCCCCCTCCTCCGTGTCCGGGCGCGGGCCCAGCCCCGTACGTCGATATCAAGCCAATCTCGCGACAGCGCACACCCCCTGCGCGACGGGCCCGGAACAGCCACGACGGGCCCCGTCACTCACCTGCCGCCCCGGCGCGAGGCCGTGCCGGCGCCACGGGCAGGCCGCTGCCAGCTCGCCCGAACGGGCCCCGGGCGAACAGGCGTCAGGCGACGCCCCGGACTCCGGCACCGGGAACCCCCGCCTCCGCACCGGGCGGATGCCCCGCACCGCACCGCCGCTTTCCCGCAGCCCGTCGTCCTTCGGGCTTGCGCCGGGCGGGGGCGCCGCGAAGTGTTATCGAACGTTCCTGAAATTCCTCACCGGCCTGATCCGCCGGGCACCCCTCGGCGCCCGCGGACCCTTCGCCCGCGCAGCCACTGCCGAACTCCGGAAAGGCGGACGCCGAATGACTCCGGCCCTCCACCGCAGCCACACCGACGACCTGCTCGCCTTCATCGCCGCCAGCCCCTCCCCGTACCACGTGGTCGCGAGCGCCGCCCAGCGGCTGGAGAAGGCCGGTTTCCGCGAGCTGCTCGGCACGGACGACTGGACCGGGGCGACCGGTGGCTGCTTCGTCAGCCGGGCCGGCGCGCTGATCGCCTGGTACGTGCCCGAGGGCGCGCCCGCGCACACCCCGTTCCGGATCGTCGGCACCCACACCGACTCGCCGAACCTGCGGATCAAGCCCGCGCCCGACACCGGCTCCTCGGGGTGGCGGCAGATCGGCGTGGAGATCTACGGCGGGGTCCCGCTGAACACCTGGCTCGACCGGGACCTGGGCATCTCCGGCCGGCTCGCCCTGCGCGGCGGCCCCGACGGCACCCCGCGCAGCCGGCTGGTCCAGATCGACGAACCCCTGCTGCGCGTGCCGCAGTTGGCCATCCACCTGGACCGTTCGGTCAACGACGGGGTGGCGCTGGACCGGCAGCGCCACATCGCCCCGATCTGGGCGCTCGGCGATCCGCGCGAGGGTGAGCTGCTGCGGCTGGTGGCGGCGGCGGCCGGGGAGGACCCGGCCGACGTGCTGGGCTGGGACCTGATGCTGCACGACGTCCAGCAGCCCGGATACCTGGGCCCCGAGCGGGAGTTCGTCGTGGCGTCCCGGCTGGACAACCAGGTCTCCGTGCACGCCGGGGTGAGCGCCCTGGTGGAGGCCGCGACCGGGGTCACCGAGCCCTCCTTCGTCCCGGTGCTGGCCGCCTTCGACCACGAGGAGGTCGGCAGCGGCTCGGAGACGGGCGCCCAGAGCCCGCTGCTGGAGCGGGTGCTCTCGCGCTCGGTCTCGGCCCGGGGCGGCAGCGACGAGGACTGGTCGCGGGCGCTGTCGGGCGCGTTCTGCGTCTCCGCCGACATGGCGCACGCGGTGCACCCCAACTACGCCGAGCGCCACGACCCCGACCACCGCCCGCTGCCCAACGGCGGCCCCACCGTCAAGGTGAACGTCAACCAGCGGTACGCCACCGACTCCACCGGCATCGCGATGTTCACGGCCGCCTGCGAGCGGGCGGGCGCCCCCTGGCAGCCGTTCGTCTCCAACAACGCCATGCCCTGCGGCACGTCGATCGGCCCGCTCACCGCGGCCCGGCTCGGCGTCACCACGGTGGACGTGGGGGTGCCGGGCCTCTCGATGCACTCGGCGCGCGAGCTGTGCGGGGTGGACGACCCGGCGTACCTGGCGGCGATCCTGCGCGCGGTGATGACGGGGAGATGACGGCGCGCGGTGGGTGGCGGGCACGGCCCACCACCCACCGCCGGACATCCCCTACACGAAGCGCTGGTTCGCGCCGCCGTCGCACGTCTGGAGCCGGAGCGGGTCCTTGGCCCCCGCCAGCGTCAGACAGAGCCCGGTCGCGGCGGCCGGGCGGAGGGTGCCCGCCTGGCGGACGAACTTCTGGTTGGCCGCGCCCGCGCAGTCCCACAGGATGAGGGTGGCGCCCGGGGTGTACTTGGCGCCCGAGACGTCCAGGCACCGGTCGTGGCTGAGCGCGGTGCGCAGGGTCTGTGTGGCGGAGTCGTACCACCAGTCCTGGTTGCGGCCGCCGTGGCAGTCCCAGCCGCCGAGCGCGGTGCCGTTACGGGTCACCGAGGCGGGGACGTCCACACAGGTGCCGGTGGCCTCGTTCCTCACCGGGGCGAACAGGTCGTCCCAGGCCGCCCCTTGGAGCACCGGCTCGCCCGTGCTCGCCGGGTCGGCGCAGCTCGCCTCGCGCAGCCCGGATGCGTACATCTGGGTGAGGCAGGAGGCGAAGGCGCGGTGGCCGGCCGCGTTGGGGTGGAAGGACTGGCGTACGGAGTTCTCGTCGGGCAGTCCGGGCTTGCCCAGGTCGATGTAGAGGCCGCGCGCCCAGGGGCTCTCGGTGCAGACCTCGTGGCCGTGGAAGAGGCGGGAGTTGTCGAGGTAGGCAGCTCCGGTGGCGGCGGCCGCCTCGCGCATGCCGGCCTGGAAGGCGGGCACGGCGGTGTTGCGGCCCCAGACGGTGTCGGAGTCGTAGCCGAGGCCGCCGCAGATCAGCTTGCCGGGGAACTTGGGGTTGTCGCGGAAGTCCGGGCCGATCGGGCTCGGGTAGCCCATCAGGACGAGCCGGTAGTCGCCGTCCGCGTACCCGGCGTCGCTCATCACGGTGCGCAGGTCGCGGACGGTCGCCTCGACCTTGGGGACCAGCGCGTCGACGCGGGCCTGCCAGCCGGCCGCGTACTTCGGCTCGCACGGGCCCTGGAGGGTGAGGTAGCGGACCACGCAGTCGGTCATGACCGGGCCGAACTGGAGGTCGTCGTTGGCTCCGGCGACCAGGACGATCATCTTGATCCGGGTGTTGCGGGCCTTGATCGCGAGGCTGTCGCTCTGGACCAGCTCGTCGGCGTACTGCTTGTTTCCGCCGATTTTGATGTTCCCGGTATAGGCACCGGAGCAGGAGACGTTGTACGTGACGTCCGCCGCGATGCCCGTGCGGTGGATGGCGGCCTCCGGCGAGCGGTGGCACCAGTTGTCCGGCCCGTTGGTGCCGGGGTCGTAGGTGCCGACGCCCTCGCCGGAGATCTCGCTGTCGCCCAGCGAGATGAGCCCGGTCTTGCGTTCGGCGAGCGGCCGTTCGGCCGGGCTGCCGTACAGCTGGGTGGCCTCGGCCGCCCGGATCGTTTCCAGCGCGGGCGGGAGAGGAGTGGATGCGACAGTGCTGGTGCCGGTACCCGGTTCCACCGCGCCGGCCGGTCCGGCGACCGCCAGAGTGGTGGCGGCCACCGCGAACGCGGCGGTGACAGCGGCCGTACAGCGGAGCCGGCGAAGGCCACGGAGCCCTCGAAGTCTGATCCTGGTGCGCCTCATTGCGCCTCCCGGGTGAGTGGTTACCCCGGGTATTTACTGGCCGGTAGGCGACTTGGGAATACGTAGAACAAGACATGTGCTCATCTTTTGCAGGAGGTTTAAACACGATGGTTGACGCGACGACAGATCCGCAGGGCACCCCGGAGTTCCGGATCGAGCACGACTCGATGGGTGAGGTGCGGGTTCCCGCCCACGCCAAGTGGCGGGCGCAGACCCAGCGGGCGGTGGAGAACTTCCCCCTCTCCGGGCAGCGCCTGGAGCGGGCGCACATCGAGGCGCTGGCCCGGATCAAGGGCGCGGCCGCCAAGGTCAACGCCGAGCTGAAGGTGCTGGATCCGGACATCGCGGGCGCGATCCAGGAGGCGGCCGCCGAGGTCGCGTCGGGCCGCTGGGACGAGCACTTCCCGGTCGACGTCTTCCAGACGGGCTCCGGCACCTCCTCCAACATGAACGCCAACGAGGTCATCGCCACCCTCGCCACCGAGCGCCTGGGGAGCGAGGTCCACCCCAACGACCACGTCAACGCCTCGCAGTCGTCCAACGACGTCTTCCCCTCCTCCATCCACATCGCGGCCACCGCCGCCGTCACCGCCGACCTGATCCCCGCCCTGGACCACCTGGCGGACTCCCTGGGGCGGAAATCGGCCGAGTTCGCGGAGGTCGTGAAGTCGGGCCGTACGCATCTGATGGACGCCACCCCGGTCACCCTCGGCCAGGAGTTCGGCGGCTACGCGGCCCAGGTCCGCTACGGCGTGGAGCGGCTGCGCGCCTCCCTCCCGCGCCTGGCCGAACTCCCCCTGGGCGGTACGGCGGTGGGCACCGGCATCAACACCCCGCCCGGCTTCTCCGCCGCCGTGATCGCCGAGGTCGCCGCGGCCACCGGGCTGCCGCTGACCGAGGCCCGCGACCACTTCGAGGCGCAGGGCGCCCGGGACGGGCTCGTGGAGACCTCGGGCCAGCTCCGGACGATCGCCGTCTCGCTCACCAAGATCTCCAACGACCTGCGGTGGATGGCCTCGGGCCCGCGCACCGGCCTCGCCGAGATCAACCTCCCCGACCTCCAGCCCGGCTCCTCGATCATGCCGGGCAAGGTCAACCCGGTCATCCCGGAGGCCGTCCTGATGGTCGCCGCCCAGGTCACCGGGAACGACGCGACGGTCGCCACGGCGGGCGCGGCCGGCAACTTCGAGCTGAACGTGATGCTCCCGGTCATCGCGAAGAACCTGCTGGAGTCCGTACGGCTGCTCGCGAGCGCCTCCCGGCTGCTGGCCGACCGCACGGTGGACGGCGTCACCGCCAACGTGGAACGGGCCCGCGCCTACGCGGAGTCCTCCCCCTCGGTGGTCACCCCGCTCAACAAGTACATCGGGTACGAGGAGGCGGCGAAGGTCGCCAAGCAGTCCCTCAAGGACGGCACGACGATCCGCGAGACCGTCCTGGCCTCGGGGTACGTCGAGCGCGGTGATCTGACCGTGGAGCAGCTGGACGAGGCGCTGGACGTGTTGCGGATGACACGGCCGTGACGCGTGGGACGTACGGGGTCACCCGGGCGCACCGGGTGAGCTGAGTCGCAGCGGGCGGGCGCGGGCGCTCCGTAAGATCTCTCCATGACAGGTACGGGAGAGTGCGCACGCTGGGCGCCGGGGGACCAGATCCTCTGGCGCTACCGCGACAACGGCCGGGCCCACCGGGCGCCCGGGGCCCCGCCCGTGCACATCTGCCGCCCGGTGACCGTCGTCCAGGACACCGCCGAGCTGCTCGCCGTCTGGATGGCACCGGGCACCGAATGCGTACGCCCGGTCCTGGCGAACGGCACGCAGGTGCACGCCGAGCCCCTCGCCACCCGCTACACCGCGCCGCGCACCACGGCCCGCTCCACGTGGTTCGGCGCGGGGGTGCTGAAGCTGGCCCGGCCCGGGGACCCGTGGTCGGTGTGGCTGTTCTGGGACCGGGGCTGGCTCTTCAGGAACTGGTACGTGAACCTGGAGGAGCCGCACACCCGGTGGTCCGGAGGGGTGGATTCCGAGGATCACTTTCTCGACATCTCCGTGCACCCGGACCGCAGCTGGAAGTGGCTCGACGAGGACGAGTTCGCCCAGGCGCAGCACGTCGGCCTGATGGACCCGGCCACCGCCGCGGGGGTGCGGGAGGCGGGCCGGGCCGCCGTCGAGGTGATCTCGGCGTGGGGCTCGCCGTTCCGGGACGGCTGGGAGCACTGGCGGCCCGATCCGCGGTGGCAGGTTCCGCCGCTGCCGGATGACTGGGACCGCACCCCTGCCCACATGCCGTCGTGAGACCCTGGACGCACCCCCCGGGGCCCGGTCGGCAGGCCCGGATCCCCGAGGGACGCGCCGGCCGGGCCGGCGCGCACCACACCGGATCTGACCACAAGTCATCACACCGGTCGTGCGGACCGAGCGGGCCACCGACCCGGCCGGGCCGCCCGGTCGCAGGACCACCACGAGGGGGTGGAGACGTGTTCGCTGCCCGCTGCCGCCTCGCCGTATGCCCACCGGCCGCCGCACGGAACGTCGTCCTCCGGCCATCTCCCGGACGTTCGGTTTCGGCCCCGCGTGCGGGGGCATCCGCAGACAGCCGTTGTCCTCATCGCGGTCGCCGGGGCACAGTGGCGCCCCACGAGGTGACTGCCTCATACAACCGGCCCGGACGGACGGAATCCCACGCGTGACGGAGCACCCCACCTCCCACGAAGGCCGGCAGCCTCTCGCGGCGCGGCAGCAGGAGCGCACCCGGCCCCGGCAGCAGGACGCGGCGGCCGCGGCCGCCGCTGCCGCGATCCCGGTGCCGGCCGCCGCGCCGAACCCGGGCCCCGGACCGGCCGCCGTCGCCGAGGCGCAGGCGGCCACCCGCCGCGAGGGCGACCGGCTGCGTTTCGTCGGGGCCGCGACCCGGCGCATCGCCCGCGGCATAGACCTGGACGAGATCGTCCTGGGCCTGTGCCGGGCGAGCGTGCCGACGTTCTCCGACGCGATCCTGGTCTATCTGCGCGACCCGCTGCCGGTCGGGGACGAGCGGCCGGTGAGCCCGTTCGTGCTGCGGCTGCGCCGCAGCGACCGGCTCCGGCACACCGACGAGGAAGGCGTCGAGGGCGGCCCGGAGTCGGAGCGGCTGCGGCCGCTGCTCACCGACCCGACAGCCGATCTGATGCCCGCCGCCGAGCTGTGCGAGGTGCGGGCGGGCGGTGCGCTGGCCGAGGTGCTGCGCGGGGTGCGGCCGGTCTTCGGCGACTCGGCGGCGGCCCGCGCCGCACTGCCTGAGCTGCTGGGTCCCGGCCGCCCGGTCCCCACCGGCCACCGCGCGATCCTCGCCCCGCTGCGCGGCAGACGCCGGGTGATCGGCGCGGCCGTCTTCGTACGGTCGCCCGAGCGGCCCCCGTTCGAGGCCAGTGACCTGCTGGTCGCCGCCCAGTTGGCGACGCACACCGCGCTCGGCATCGACAAGGCCGTGCTGTACGGGCGCGAGGCCTACATCGCCGATGAGCTCCAGCGCACGATGCTCCCCGACTCGCTCCCCCAGCCCACCGGCGTACGCCTGGCCTCGCGCTACCTCCCGGCGGCCGAAACCGCCCGGGTCGGCGGCGACTGGTACGACGCGATCCCGCTGCCCGGCAGCCGGGTCGCGCTGGTCGTCGGCGACGTCATGGGCCACTCCATGACCTCCGCGGCGATCATGGGCCAGCTGCGGACCACGGCCCAGACCCTCGCCCAGCTGGACCTGCCGCCCCAGGAGGTGCTGCACCACCTGGACGAGCAGGCGCAGCGGCTGGGCAGCGACCGCATGGCGACCTGCCTGTACGCGGTCTACGACCCGGTCGCGCACCGGATCACCATCGCCAACGCCGGACACCCGCCACCCGTGCTGCTGCACCTGGGCGGCCGGGCCGAGGTGCTGCGGGTGCCGCCGGGCGCCCCGATCGGGGTGGGCGGGGTCGACTTCGAGGCCGTCGAGCTGGACGCCCCGGCCGGTGCCACGCTGCTGCTGTACACCGACGGCCTGGTCGAGTCGCGGCTGCGGGACGTGTGGACGGGCATCGAGCAGCTGCGGGAGCGCCTGGCCGCGACCGCGCAGCTCACCGGCCCGGACCACTCCCCGCCGCTGGAGGCCCTCTGCGACGACGTGCTCGACATGCTGGGGCCGGGCGACCGGGACGACGACATCGCGCTGCTCGCCGCCCGCTTCGACGGGATCGCGCCGAGCGATGTGGCGTACTGGTATCTGGAGCCGGAGGACGCGGCCCCGGGCCGGGCCCGCAGGCTGGCCCGGCGGGCGCTCGCCCGGTGGGGACTCGACGAGATGTCCGACGAGGTGGAGCTGCTCGTCAGCGAGGTCGTCACCAACGCGGTGCGCTATGCGGAGCGGCCGGTGACGCTGCGGCTGCTGCGGACCGACATCCTGCGTTGCGAGGTCGGTGACGACTCCCCGCAGCTGCCCCGGCAGCGCCGGGCGCGGGAGACCGACGAGGGCGGCCGCGGGCTGTTCCTGGTGAACCGGCTGGCCCGGCGGTGGGGCGCGACGCGGCTGTCGACGGGCAAGGTCGTCTGGTTCGAGATGGCGACGCGGAGTTAGCCGGACGTAGGTGACGCGCCGTACACGACATGCCGTACGTGACGCGCCGTGCATGACACGTCGTACGTGACGTGCCGTGCATGACGAGGAGGGGCGGTGCCGGTTGCGGCACCGCCCCTCTCTCATGCGTACGTGGTCACTCCCCGGGCACTCCGGCACCGCCGGGCCGCTCGCCCGGCTGCCCGTCGCTCTCCCCGGGCTGGGGCGGCAGCTCGGGGGTGGTGGACGGGACGGTGGGCGGCGTGATGGTCGGCGGGGCCGAGGGTGGCGGCGACGACGACGGGGTCTCGCTGGGCGTCTCGCTCGGGGTCTGTGACGGCGTCTGCGACGGGGAGGGCTCCTCGGACGGGCTGGGCTCCTCCGACGGCGTCCTGGAGGGGGCCGGCGGCGGGGGCACCTCGCCGCGCTCCACGTCCTGGAGGTCGAACCGGGCGTCGGAGCCGCCGTCGAGGGCGCCGAGCGTGTAGTCCGCCCAGATGCGGGCCGGGAAGCCGCCGCCGTTGGCCCGGCCGGAGTTGGCCGTGCCGGTGAGGGAGACCTGCCGGCCGCCGTCGGGCGATTCGCCGAAGAGGGCCACGACCGTGGTCAGTTCGGGGGTGTACCCGGCGAACCAGGCCGACTTGTTCTCCTCCGAGGTGCCCGTCTTGCCCGCCGCCTCGTAGGCGGAGGTGTCGGCCGCGCTGCCGGACCCCTCGTCGACGACGCCGGTGAGCGCGGAGGTGACGGTGTCGGCCGAGGCGCGGCTGATCGCCTGCTCCTTGCGGGGCGCCTCGGGCTTCACCGTACGGTCGCGGTGCTCGGCGGACTCAAGGATGTGCGGGGTGACCTTGCGGCCGTGGTTGGCGAGGGTCGCGTAGACGCCCGCCATGTCCCAGGTGGAGGCGTTCATGGTGCCGAGGGTGACGGCGGGGCGCTCGGGGAAGTTCTTGTCCGGTACGCCGAGGGCGAGCGCGGTCCGCTTGGTGGCGGCGGGCGTCACGTCCACGATCATCTGCGCGAAGACGGAGTTGACCGAGCTGTTCATCGCCTTCTGGACGGAGATCGGGCCGTAGCTCCGGTCGTCCTCGTTCTGGGGGCTGAACGGGGTGTCGCTGCCGACGACGGGCCGCTTGCTCGTGCCGTCGTAGACCGTGTCGAGCCCGATCCGGCTGCCGTCCTGGGTCTCCGACTCGTTCTCCAGCGCGGCGGCGAGCACCAGCGGCTTGAAGGTGGAGGCGGGCTGGTAGTCCTGGCGGGTGGCGTTGTTGACGTAGTGCTTGACGTAGTCCTCGCCGCCGTACATCGCGAGGACCTTGCCCGTCTTCGGGTCGACGGAGGTGGCGCCGGCCTGGACGGTGGCGTCGACCTTGTTGCCCTCGCGGTCGAGCTGCGACTCCAGCTCCTTGTCCACCGACTTCTCCAGCTGCTGCTGGCGCTTCTTGTCGATGGTGAGGGTGAACGTCCAGCCGCCCGCCTCACGGTCCTCGGCGGAGATGCCCTGCTTGTCCAGCTCCTTGTTGACCGCCTCGACGAGATAGCCGGACTGGCCCTCCATGCCCTGGGCGGGCTTGGGCTTGTCCGGGACGGGGAACTCCTGCTGGGCTCGCTCGGACTCCTCCAGCCAGCCCATCTCCACCATGTTCCTCAGGGTGTAGGCCCAGCGGTCCTTGACCAGGCGCTTGCCGGTGTCGGTGGCGGTGGCCCAGTCGTACTGGCTGGGGGCCTGGAGGAGGGAGGCGAGGTAGGCGCCCTGGGAGACGTTCAGCTCCTTGGCGTCGATGCCGTAGTACGCCTGGGCGGCCGCCTGGATGCCGCTGGCGCCGCGTCCGTAGTAGGCGGTGTTGATGTACCCGGCGAGGATCTGGTCCTTGGACTGCTTCTGGTCGACCTTGAGCGAGATCACCAGCTCTTGGAGCTTGCGGCTGATGGTGGGGTCCTGCGTCAGGTAGAAGTTCTTCACGTACTGCTGGGTGATGGTCGAGCCACCCTGCTTGCCCTTGCCGCTGAGCGTGTTGACCAGACCGCGGGTCGTGCCCTTGAGGTCGACGCCCTGGTCCTTGTAGAAGGTCTTGTTCTCCGCGGCGACGAAGGTGTGCTGCACCTGCTTGGGCACCTGGGCCAGGTCGACGATCTGCCGGTTGACGCCGCTGTTGGAGCGGGCGAGAACCGTGCCGTCGCTGTACTTGTAGACGTTGCTCTGCCGCTCCGCCAGGACGTTCGGGGCGGGCACGTCGACGTACAGGTAGAGCGCGCCGAACGCGCCCATTCCCAGCAGGACGATCCCGAAGAACGTACCCAGCAGCTTCTTCCACGTGAAGAGTCTGCGTATGCCACCGCTCTTCGCAGCCCGGCGCGATTCTCGCGCCTGAGCTCGTCGCGCATCCGCTCGACCCATTGCTGTGTTGCTCCCGCTTCTCTGCTCGACCGGCTCGCTCGGTTCACCCGTTCCGTTCAGACCTGCCAGCTAACACCGTCGGCAGAGACGAAAGGCAAGCGATCCAGTCTTTTCCGGACGTGACAATCAGCACCCGTTCCCAAGGGAACCGACTCCTGAGGGGTGCACAAGGTTGCGAAAACCGTTAATGTGACATCACATTGATAGCGCGGCGCCAGCCGCACGGAACGGGGGACCCCATGACCGCACAGCACGACGGACACCGCCCGGACGCCCCGGCGGCCGAGCTCACCATCGACGCCCCCGAGATGCCCGCACCGCAGGTCAGAGAAGTCACCGCGCACTCGATACCGGGCGGCGTCGGGCTGCTCCTGACGGTGCTCGGGGTGTTCGCGGGGATCGGCCTCATCATCGTCGGCGCGGTGACCATCGGAGGCGGCACGGCCGCCCTGGGGGTGCCGCTCCTCATCCTCGGGGTGCTGCTCGTGATCGCCTCGTTCTTCTGCATGAGCGGTGTGAAGATGGTCGCTCCGGGCGAGGCCCGCGTGATCCAGCTCTTCGGGCGGTACGTCGGCACCATCCGCGCCGACGGGCTGCGCTGGGTCAACCCGCTGACCTCCAGCCGCAAGATCTCCACCCGGGTCCGCAACCACGAGACCGCCGTCCTGAAGGTCAACGACGCCTACGGCAACCCGATCGAGCTCGCCGCGATCGTCGTCTGGAAGGTCGAGGACACCGCCCAGGCGCTCTTCGAGGTCGACGACTTCCTGGAGTTCGTCGCCACCCAGACCGAGGCGGCCGTCCGGCACATCGCCATCGAGTACCCGTACGACGCCCACGAGGAGGACGGCCTCTCGCTGCGCGGCAACGCCGAGGAGATCACCGAGAAGCTGGCCGCCGAGCTGACCGCCCGGGTGCAGGCGGCGGGCGTCCTGATCATCGAGTCCCGCTTCAGCCACCTCGCGTACGCCCCCGAGATCGCCTCCGCCATGCTCCAGCGCCAGCAGGCCGGCGCGGTCGTCGCGGCCCGCCAGCTGATCGTGGAGGGCGCGGTGGGCATGGTCGAGATGGCCCTGGCCCGGATCGCCGAGCAGGAGATCGTGGAGCTGGACTCCGAACGGAAGGCCGCCATGGTCAGCAACCTGATGGTGGTGCTGTGCGGCGACCGCGCGGCGCAGCCGGTCCTCAACACGGGCAGCCTCTACCAGTGACCGACCAGACGCCTCCCCCGCGGACGTCGGCGTCCGGGCCGCAGCGGCGCAAGCAGATGCTGCTGCGGCTGGACCCCGCGGTGCACGACGCGCTGGCCCGCTGGGCCTCCGACGAGCTGCGCAGCGCCAACGCGCAGATCGAGTTCCTGCTGCGCCGGGCACTGAAGGAGGCGGGGCGGCTGCCGGGTTCGGCGGCGCCGATCGCCCGCCGGGGGCGTCCGCCGAAACGGCCGCCGGAGGGGCCGGAGACCCCGCCCGGCCCCGAGGCGTAGAACCGGGCCGGCCGCGCGGAACCGAGCCCGACCCCCAGGAAGCAGCCCCCTGGCCCGCCCCACGGGCCGGCGGGGCGCTTTTCCAGACACGTATACACACCAGGTATACACCCCGTGTACAGTGCTGCTCATGTCTATCGGTCACACCCTCCTCGGGCTCCTGGAATCCGGCCCCCGCCACGGCTACGACCTGAAGCGGACCTTCGACGAGAAGTTCGGCCAGGACCGCCCGCTCCACTACGGCCAGGTCTACTCGACGATGTCCCGGCTCCTGAGGAACGGGCTCGTCGAGGTCGACGGCATCGAGAGCGAGGGCGGGCCCGAACGCAAGCGGTACGCCATCACCGACGCCGGGATCACCGACGTCTCGCGCTGGCTCGCGCAGCCCGAGAAGCCCGAGCCGTACCTCCAGTCGACGCTCTACACCAAGGTCGTCCTCGCACTCCTCACCGACCGCAGCGCCGCCGACGTGCTGGACACCCAGCGCTCGGAGCACCTGCGGATGATGCGCGTCCTCACCGACCGCAAGAGCAGGGGCGACCTCGCCGACCAACTGATCTGCGACCACGCCCTGTTCCACCTGGAAGCCGATCTGCGCTGGCTGGAACTGACCGCCGCCCGCCTCGGCCGGCTCGCCAAGGTGGTGGCCCCGTGATCCCCGAAGGCGCCCTGCTCGCCGCCCGCGACCTGCGCAAGACCTACGGCTCGACGCCCGCCCTGGACGGCGCCTCGTTCTCCGTCCACCCCGGCGAGGTCGTCGCCGTGATGGGCCCCTCCGGCTCCGGCAAGTCGACTCTGCTGCACTGCCTGGCCGGGATCATCACGCCCGACTCCGGCACCATCACCTACGCGGGCCGCGAGCTCTCCGCCCTGCCGGACGCCGAGCGCAGCGCCCTGCGCCGCGGCGACTTCGGCTTCGTCTTCCAGTTCGGCCAGCTCGTGCCGGAGCTGACCTGCGTGGAGAACGTGGCGCTGCCGCTGCGGCTGAACGGGGTGAAGCGCAAGGCCGCCGAGCGCACCGCCCGGGAGTGGATGGAGCGCCTGGAGGTCGACGACCTCGGCGCCAAGCGCCCCGGCGAGGTCTCCGGCGGCCAGGGTCAGCGCGTCGCCGTGGCCCGCGCCCTGGCGTCCTCGCCGAAGGTGATCTTCGCGGACGAGCCGACCGGCGCCCTGGACTCCCTCAACGGCGAGCGGGTGATGCAGCTGCTCACCGAGGCCGCCCGCTCCGCCGGCGTGGCGGTGGTGCTGGTGACCCACGAGGCCCGGGTCGCCGCCTACTCCGACCGTGACGTCACCGTGCGCGACGGCCGGACCCGCGACCTGGAGCACGCCGTATGACGCTGCTCGACTCCCGTGACGCCCCGGCCGCCGGCCGGCACCGCCCCGAGCCGCCCTCGCGTGGCGCGGCCACCCTCCGCGACCTCGGCCTGGGCATCCGGTTCGCCGCCGCCGGGGGCCGCGAGGGCTGGATCCGTACGCTGCTGACGGCGGTCGGTGTCGGCCTCGGCGTCGCGTTGCTGCTGCTCGCCTCCTCCGTACCGCACCTGCTCGACGAACGCTCCGCGCGCGACCAGGCCCGCAAGGAGGCGCCCGTCTCCGGGTCGTCCGACGGGCGGGCCGTGGAGTCGGACTCCTCGGTGCTGCGGATCAACGCGACCACCGAGTACCGCGACCGGACCGTCGTGGGCTACCTGATGCGCGCCGAGGGGCCGGCTCCCGTCCGCCCGCCGGGCGTCGAACGCTTCCCCGGGGCGGGCGAGATGGTGGTCTCCCCCGCGCTGAAGGAGCTGCTCGCCACCCCCGGGAACGAGCTGCTGCGCGAGCGGCTGCCGTACGAGATCACCGGCACGATCGGCGACGCCGGGCTGCGCTCGCCCGGCGAACTCCTCTACTACGCGGGCAGCGACACCCTGACGCCCGCCGCGGGCGGCCACCGGGTCACCGGGTACGGCGACCCCCGCGAGAGCGCTCCGCTCCCGCCGCTGCTGGTCGTGCTGACCGTCATGGTCTGCGTGGTGCTGCTGGTGCCCGTCGCGATCTTCACCGCCACGGCCGTGCGGTTCGGCGGTGACCGGCGCGACCGCAGGCTCGCCGCGCTGCGCCTGGTCGGCGCGGACATCGCCTCGACCCGGCGCATCGCCGCCGGAGAGGCCCTGTTCGGCGCGGTCCTGGGGCTGCTGATCGGTCTGGTCTTCTTCCTGGCGGGGCGGCAGTTCGCCGGTGCGGTGGAGATCTGGGACGTCAGCGCGTTCCCGGCGGACCTGGTGCCCGATCCGCCGCTGGCGCTGCTGATCATGGTCGCGGTGCCGCTCACGGCCGTGCTGGTCACGCTGGTGGCGATGCGCTCGGTGGTGATCGAGCCGCTCGGTGTCGTACGCCGTGGCCATGACCGGGGCCGCCGGCTCCGGTGGCGTCTGCTCATGCCGCTCGCGGGTCTGGCGGTGCTCGGGTACACGGGCCGGATCAGCGCGTACGAGTACGCACCCGTGAAGCCGTACGCCATCGCGACCGGTGCCGTGCTGGTGCTGGTCGGGCTCGCCCTGCTGCTGCCCTGGCTGGTCGAGGCGTGCGTGAGCCGGCTGCGCGGCGGCCCGGTTCCCTGGCAACTGGCCATGCGCAGGCTTCAGTTGAACAGCGGTGCCGCGTCCCGCGCGGTCAGCGGAGTCACGGTGGCGGTGGCGGGGGCCATCGCCCTGCAAATGATGTTCGCGGCGATGAACGCGGACTTCAACCGGCTGACCGGCTGGGACGCCACGCGAGCCCAGTTCGCCACGTACTCCGAGAACGTCACCGGCGACGCGGCCACCTCGGCCATCGAGCAGTTCCGCGCCACCCCGGGCGTGGAGGTGGTCATCGGCTCGGTGGAGGCGTACGCGTCCAAGCCGGGTGTCTACGCCGAGGACGACATCCCGCCCACCACCTCGCTGACCGTCGGCACCTGCGACACCCTGCGCGAGCTGGCCCGCATCGGCGCCTGCGAGGACGGCGACACGTTCGTCGTCCACCCGGCGGACGACGAGGACATGACCCGCTGGGTCGACCGGACCGCCCGCAAGGGCGAGGTGGTCGAGATCGGCTCCGGGCCGGGGAAGCCGGTGCGGTGGACGCTGCCCGCCGACTCCCCGACCGTGACGGGGCGCACCGACCCGATGGGCACCCCCCACTGGGGGATCATGGCCACCACCGGCGCGATCGACGCCGGCACGCTGCCCGGCGCGACGATCACCGCTCAGATCCGGGTCGACAGGAGCCTGCCCGACGTCGCCGAACACGTCCGCAACACGGCCGTCCGGATCGATCCCGGCATGCGCTTCGTCACCCTCGACTCGGTGGAGCGCGACCGGCAGTACGCCAGCATCCAGACCGGCCTCAAGGTCGGGGCGAGTGCGGTGCTGCTGCTGATCGCCGCCTCGATGCTGGTCTCCCAGCTGGAGCAGTTGCGCGAGCGCCGGCGGCTGCTGTCGGTGCTGGTCGCCTTCGGCACCCGGCGTACGACGCTGAGCTGGTCGGTCCTGTGGCAGACCGCCGTCCCCGTGGTCGTCGGACTGGCGGTGGCGGTCGCGGGCGGGCTGGGGCTCGGTGCGGTGCTCGCCTGGATGGTCGACGGCAGCGTCTCCGGCTGGTGGCTGTTCCTGCCGCTGACGGGGGCCGGGGCGGGGCTGATCCTGCTGGTGACGGCGGCGTCGATGCCCTTGCTGTGGCGGCTGATGCGGCCGGACGGGCTCCGTACGGAGTAGGGCCGCGTACGGAGGAGGGCTGGGCCGGTGCGGCCGGGGGGAAACCAACCCGCCCCCCCCGCCGACGTTGGGGGGCGGCGGCCGCA
>NZ_JBEYKR010000069.1:0-36604 GCF_040703535.1 Streptomyces sp. NPDC007346 | reverse complement strand
ATCTGTCCTCAAGCGCCGGACGGGCTGGATATGGCTACCACCGCCGCACATCCAGGCAACGCCCGGCACATCCAGCCCGTCCGACGCTTGAGGAGCGAGGCCCGGGGCAGCGCCCCGAAACCCCAGCCCGTCCGACGCTTGAGGAGCGAGGCCCGGGGCAGCGCCCCAAAAGCCCAGCCCGTCCGGCGCTTGAGGAGCGGGGTCCAGGGCAGCGCCCCGAAACCCCAGCCCGTCCGGCGCTTGAGGACAAAAGGGGGGCCCGGGGCGCAGCCCCGGTTTCGGGAAGGGGCGGGTAGGGGAACAGCCCGCCGCAGCCGCCCCCACTCGCGGCCCGCCCCCCCCCACCCCAGCAACGGCAACGGCAGCCGGCCCCGCCCACGCCAAAGGGCCGGGCCCCAGGGAAACCCCGGGGCCCGGCCCTTCGACTGCCGACGGCTACGCGCTCAGCGAGCGCATACCGCTCAGTTGTCGTCCTCGTCGATCAGGAACCCACGCATCGGCGACGGCGCCTGCTGCATCGGCTGCGGCGCCTGAGGCCGAACCGGCGCCATCGGCTGCGTCATCGCGGGCGACATCTGCTGCTGCCCACCGTAGGACGGCGCACCGCCCATGGACTGGCCGCCACCCATCTGCTGGCCGCCGTGGCCACCGTGGTTGGAGCTGCCCATGGAGTGACCCATCGCACCCGCACCGGCCGGGGCCAGCGAGGGCGACGGCGGCAGCGAGGCGGTCGCCGGAGTCCGCGGCGGGGCGAGCGAGTCGTCCGACTGGGTCTCCAGCTGACGCAGCTGGCTCTCCAGGTACGACTTCAGCCGCGTGCGGTACTCGCGCTCGAAGCCACGCAGGTCCTCGACCTTGCGCTCCAGCGTCGCGCGGGCCGACTCCAGCGAGCCCATCGCCACGCGGTGCTTCTCCTGCGCGTCCCGCTCCAGGGCGTCGGCCTTGGCGCGCGCGTCGCGCTCCAGGCCCTCGGCACGGCTGCGCGCCTCGCCGACGATCTTGTTGGCCTCGGAACGGGCCTCCGCGATCGCCTGGTCGGCGGTCTGCTGCGCGAGCGAGAGGACACGGGCGGCGCTGTCGCCACCGGGGCCCTGCCCCTGCTGCTGCATCTGCGGCTGCTGCATCTGCTGCATCTGCTGCTGCTGGGGGTGCTGACCCATGGGGCCGCCCATCGGGCCACCCATGGGACCGCCCTGCATCGGGCCGGGGCCGTGCGGGCCCTGCGGGCCGCCGTGGCCGCCCTGGGGGCCATGACCGCTGGGGCCGGCAGGCAGCTGCGGAGCTCCACCGGGCAGCTGGGGGGGACCCATCTGCGGGGGCTGCTGCTGCTGCGGCGGTCCCGATATGGCGGCGGGAACGGGGGCCCCCGGGCGGTCCTGCTGCTCCGGCGGCTTGCGCATACCCTGCTGCTGCTGTTGCTGTTGCTGCTGCTGGTTCTGCGCGGCGGCGCGCGTCGCGGCGGCCAGCTTGGCGCGCAGGTCCTCGTTCTCACGGAGCAGACGGGTCAGCTCCGATTCGACCTCGTCGAGAAAGGCATCGACCTCGTCCTCGTCATAGCCTTCTCGGAGGCGGACGGTCGTGAACTGCTTGTTCCGCACGTCCTCGGGGGTCAACGGCATCTCTTCTTCACCTCTACGTAGTCGTCGGCAGTCGGCAAGACCGTATCGCTCACAACCTGACCACAACGCTGATCAGGATGTAGACGATGATCATCAGAACGAAGAAGGACAGGTCGAGTGCCACGCCCCCGAGACGCAGCGGCGGGATGAACCGCCGCAGAAGCTTGAGCGGTGGATCGGTGACAGTGTAAGTGGCCTCCAGTACGACCACCATCGCCTTGCCGGGTTGCCATGAACGTGCGAACTGGAAGACGTAGTCCATGACCAGCCGGAAGATCAGCACGATGAGGAAACACATCAGCGCGATATAGACCACATCCAGTGCGACGCCCATGTCCCGCGCTTCCCTCTCCCCTGGCTCTCGTAGCTCCGGCCTCTCGGCCGGCACCGGCCTCGCGGCCGGGTTGTTCCCGGTGTCGTGTTCTCAGCTCTGGTTGAAGAATCCGCCCTCTGCGATGCGGGCCTTGTCCTCCGCCGTGACATCGACGTTAGCAGGCGACAACAGGAACACCTTCTGCGTCACACGTTCAATGCTGCCATGGAGCCCGAAGACGAGTCCTGCGGCAAAGTCGACAAGTCGCTTCGCGTCCGTATCGTCCATCTCCGTGAGATTCATGATCACCGGAGTGCCCTCACGGAAGTGTTCCCCGATGGTACGGGCCTCGTTGTAGGTCCTGGGGTGCAACGTGGTGATGCGGTACGGCTCCCGCTCGGACACGACCTTGGGCATGATCACCGGTGCGTTCTTCTCCATGTTCAGGCGTTCAGGTGTGATGGATGCCACGGGGGCGATTCGGGCGGGTCGCCCGCTTTCCGCGGGGAGCTGAACCGGTTCACGCTGGGCGGGCGGTTGTACTGCTCGTACCGGTTCATCCCTTTCGCGCTCCCGCTCTCGCTCGCGTTCCACCTGGTGCGGGGGCTGATGCCGTCGCCGCTCGGGCTCCGGCTCAGGTTCGAATTCGTCATCGGGGTCGAACCCCGGACCGTCGTACCCATCGTCCTCCACGAGGCCGAGGTAGACCGCCATCTTGCGCATCGCGCCGGCCATGCTCCGAGTCCTCCGCTCTGTGGTGGATCGGCATTCGTCACCAAGTGCCCGAGATCCACTGTGGTCTGCCCCGCCGTGCTGGGGAATGACCATATTTTCTGCTGTGGTCCGACTTGCTTCGCGACGTTACCCGAGCCCGGGTCGGACTCCGAGTACCGCCGTACCGACGCGTACATGTGTCGCTCCGGCCGCCACCGCGTCCTCGAGGTCCGCACTCATTCCCGCGGAGACCATGTTGGCAGCCGGATGACCGGTGCGCAGGCGCCCGGCCAATTCCATCAGCCGGTCGAACGCGGCGCGTTGCCTGCCGGCAAACGGTCCGGCCAGCGGCGCCACCGTCATCAGTCCGTCGAGCCGCAGCCCCTCGGCCGCGTCGACCGCGGCCGCCAACTCCTCGATCCCGTCCGGCGCGACGCCGCCGCGCTCACCGCGCTCGCCGCTCTCCGCGTCCAGGGCGACCTGGACGAGACAGCCGAGCTCCCGCTCCGCGCGGACCGCGGCGGCCGAGAGGGCGGTGACCAGCTTGATCCGGTCCACCGACTGAACGACATCGGCATAACTCGTCACAGAACGAACCTTGTTCGTCTGGAGTTGTCCGACAAAGTGCCATGTCAGGGAAAGATCCGCACAAGCGGTGGCTTTCGGTGCCGCGTCCTGGTCACGATTCTCCGCGACATGGCGCACACCGAGTTCATGCAGGATCCGCACATCGCTCGCGGGGTAGGTCTTGGTGACCACGATCAGGGTCACTTCGTCGCGCTTGCGGCCGGCCGCGGCACAGGCGGAGGTGATCCTTTCCTCCACCTGTGCGAGATTCGCCGCGAGTTGAGCCTTACGGTCCGTCATGCCCTATCAGTCCAACCAGACATATCCGGCGAGCCGCCCCGTGGTGCGGTCGCGGCGGTACGAGAAGTGGTCGCCCGATTCACGGGTGCAGACCGGCGAACGGTGCAGGTCATCGACGCCGAGAGCGGCGAGCTGGGCGTGGACTCCGCCGGTGACGTCCACCGCCGGGGTCCCCCAACTGGTCTCGGACCAGGTGCCCGGGACGGCTGCGGCGACCTCGGCCCGCATCTCCTCGGGCACTTCGTAGCACCGTCCGCAGACGGCCGGTCCGGTGTGCGCGGTGATCCGGGAGGGGCGTGCGCCCAGCCCGGTCATGGCCTCGACCACCGCCGGAACGACTCCGGCGACCAGTCCCGGCCGCCCGGCGTGCGCCGCCCCGACGACTCCGGCGACCGGGTCGACGAGGAGGACGGGGGTGCAGTCGGCGGTGAGGACCGCGAGCGCCAGTCCACGGCGCGTGGTCACCACCGCGTCCACGGCCGGAATCTCGGTGTCCGCGCCCCAGGGTCCGTCGACCACCGCCACGTCCCGGCCGTGCACCTGGTTCATCCAGACGACGGAGGCCGGGTCGAGGCCGAGGCGGCGGGCCGCGCGCTCGCGGTTCGCGCCGACGGCGGCGGGGTCGTCACCGACCGCGCCGCCGAGGTTGAGCTCACCGTACGGAGCGGCGCTCACCCCGCCCCACCGGTCGGTGAAGGCGAAGTGAGCGCTGCCCGTGACGGGTGCTGCCGTCCGGTCTTGACCTATCACTTCAAGAAGTCCGGTACGTCCAGCTCTTCGGCCTGGGTGTCCTGGTAGGGACGGGCCGGCGGGACGTGCGGCGGAGAGACCTGCGACAGCGGGCTCTCGCTCGAAGCCGACGCGGGGGCGGGCTCGGCCGGGGCCGGGCTCTCCTCGCGGGCGGGCACGGAGCCGAGTCCGCCCGAGGGGCGCGCGGTCTCGGCGGAGGGCCTGGCCGGGGCGGCCGGCTCCTCCCGCTTGTTCGTGTTGGCGCCGAGTGCGCTCTCGCGCCGGGTCGGCGGCTGTCCACCGTCGAACCCTGCCGCGATCACGGTGACCCGGACCTCGTCCCCCAGCGCGTCGTCGATGACGGCGCCGAAGATGATGTTGGCCTCGGGGTGCGCCGCCTCGCTCACCAGCTGGGCGGCCTCGTTGATCTCGAAGAGACCGAGGTCGCTGCCGCCGGAGATGGAGAGCAGGACACCGCGGGCGCCGTCGATGGACGCCTCCAGGAGCGGCGAGGAGATCGCCATCTCCGCCGCCGCGACCGCGCGGTCGTCGCCGCGCGCCGAGCCGATGCCCATGAGCGCCGATCCGGCCTCGGACATGACCGACTTGACGTCGGCGAAGTCGAGGTTGATCAGGCCCGGGGTGGTGATGAGGTCGGTGATGCCCTGGACACCCGAGAGCAGCACCTGGTCGGCCGACTTGAAGGCGTCGAGCACGCTGACCTGGCGGTCCGAGATGGACAGCAGGCGGTCGTTGGGGATGACGATGAGGGTGTCGACCTCTTCGCGGAGTTCGGCGATGCCGTCCTCCGCCTGGTTCGCGCGCCGCCGGCCCTCGAAGGTGAACGGGCGGGTGACCACACCGATCGTCAGGGCGCCGAGCGAGCGCGCGATGTTGGCGACGACGGGTGCGCCGCCGGTGCCGGTGCCGCCGCCTTCTCCGGCGGTGACGAAGACCATGTCGGCCCCCTTGAGGACCTCCTCGATCTCCTCACGGTGGTCCTCTGCCGCCTTACGACCGACGGCCGGGTTCGCCCCGGCGCCGAGGCCCCGGGTGAGTTCACGGCCGACGTCGAGCTTGACGTCGGCGTCGCTCATCAACAGGGCTTGTGCGTCCGTGTTGATCGCGATGAACTCGACGCCCTTGAGACCGACCTCGATCATTCGGTTGATGGCATTGACACCACCGCCGCCGACACCGATGACCTTGATGACTGCGAGGTAGTTCTGCGGTGCTGCCACGTCGAAGGCCTCTCGCCTCGAGTTACGTGTCGTCGCTCTGCGGAGGTTCCGCGGCGACGACTGATGTCGATGGGGACGGTCCGAACGCCGACCCAAACCCTAACGTTCAACTTTAGGGTTACCAGTGTGTCTGCTTCCTGGACTCTTCCGAACAGGACACTAAGTCGACAAGTGGCGCACGTTCAACGAACACGCCGAACCTCCCGTTTTTCTTTTCACCCTATGTGATCACCCGTAGCGCTGACCAACCAGGGTGCTGGCCAGCACAAATGCACGTCAACTCCCCGATACCGCCGGGGCGGTGGGGGCACTCACGTCGAAGTGTCCCGCTTTGGGAGCCGCCTTCATGAGAGCGGTGAGCACGCGCGCCTTCACCGGCCCATCCTCACTACTGCCCCAGGTCACCGCCCGATCACGGGTGAGCCGCAAGGAAATCGCATCGTACGAGGTGACGCGTACGACCTCGGCGTCCTTGGCGACGCCCTTGGGCAGGTCGACCGCGACCTGTACCGCTTCCCGCAACAGACGGTCACCGCCGAACCGGCGCAGACTCGCCGACCGCCCGGGGGCCAGCTCCAGCAGGGGCGTACCCTTCGGCGGCTGCTCCACCGTGGCGAAACGGACGCCCGCCGCGTCCACTTCGACGAACTTCGCGCCCTTGGCGATCAGCAGGACCGGCTTGCGTTCGGTCACCTTCAGGACGATGCCGTGCGGCCAGGACCGTACGACGTCCACCGAGTCGATACGGGGCAGCTTCTGGCGCAGCCTGGCCTCCATGCCACCGGTGTCCACGGAGATCAGCGGGGCTCCGAGCGGTGCCGCGGCAACCGCTTCCACCTCTTCGCGGGTCAGGACCTCGACGCCGGTGGTGGAGACGCGTTCGACGCGGAGCCAGGAGGAGCCGTAGAGCACCCAGATGGCGAAAGCGGTGAGCAGGGCCGCCGCGACGCCGATCAGGATCAGGAGCGTACGCCGGCCGATCCGGCGCTTCCCGGGGCCGATGTGCGGCGGGCGGGCGGGGGTGTCCGCACGCCCCGCTGCGCCGCGCTGGGCGGTCGTCGGTCCGGCCACGCTCGCTCCTTCGCCGGACCCGGGGCGCCCGCCCCGGGTCCGCACCGCCTCGCGCCGCACGCCTAGTGTCGTGCGGCGATCGCTTCGTACACCATGCCGACGAGCAGGTCGTCGGCGTCGCGCCGGCCGAACTCGGCCGCGGCACGCGACATTTCGTACAGCCGGTGGGGGTCCGACAGCACCGGCAGGACGTTGCCCTGCACCCACTCGGGGGTGAGCGCCGCGTCGTCCACCAGCAGGCCGCCGCCGGCGTTGACCACCGGCTGGGCGTTCAGCCGCTGTTCGCCGTTGCCGATGGGCAGCGGGACGTAGGCGGCGGGGAGCCCGACGGCGGAGAGTTCGGCGACGGTCATCGCGCCCGCGCGGCAGAGCATCATGTCGGCCGCGGCGTACGCGAGGTCCATCCGGTCCACGTACGGTACCGGGATGTAGGGCGGCATCCCGGGCATGTTGTCGATCCGCGGCAATTCGTTCTTCGGGCCGACCACATGGAGGATCTGGATCCCGGAGCGCTGGAGCAGCGGCGCGACCCGCTGGACCACCTCGTTGAGGTGGCGCGCGCCCTGCGAGCCGCCGGAGACCAGCAGCGTGGGCAGGTTGGGGTCGAGGCCGAAGGCGGCGCGGGCCTCCGGGCGGACCCGGGCGCGGTCCAGGGTGGCGATGGTGCGGCGCAGCGGGATGCCGATGTAGCGGGCTCCGCGCAGCTTGCTGTCCGGCGTGGAGACGGCGACCCCGTGGGCGTACCGGGAGCCGATCTTGTTGGCGAGCCCCGGGCGGGCGTTGGCCTCGTGGACCACGATCGGCACACCGGCGCGCTTGGCCGCGAGGTAGCCGGGCAGCGCGACGTAACCGCCGAAGCCGACCACGCAGTCCGCCTTGGTGCGCTCCAGGATCTGCTCGGCGGCCTTGATGGTGCCGCGCAGCCGGCCCGGAACGGTGATCAGCTCGGGGGTGGGCTTACGCGGCAGCGGCACGGCAGGGATGAGGGCGAGCTCGTACCCCCGCTCGGGTACGAGCCTGGTCTCCAGGCCGCGTTCCGTGCCGAGGGCAGTGATCCCCACGGTCGGGTCCTGCCTGCGCAGGGCGTCTGCGAGGGCAAGCGCGGGCTCGATGTGTCCGGCGGTCCCCCCGCCGGCGAGTACGACATGCACCGAAATTCACCGCTCTCCGGACGGACGCTTCTTGACGCGCCGTCTCATCGTCTTCCATCTCACCCCGGGCCTCCGCATGGCCAGGGCCGCCTTCGCGGCGGGATCCTCCCGCGCGAAGGCGATCATGAGCCCGACCGCGAACATCGTCGGCAGCAGGGCGGACCCTCCGTAGGAGAACAGCGGGAGCGGGACACCGGCGATCGGCAACAGGCCGAGCACCGCACCGATGTTGATCACGGCCTGGGCCATGATCCAGGTGGTCACGCCTCCCGCGGCATACCTGACGAAGGGGTCCTCCGTGCGTCCGGCCACGCGGATACCCGCATAGCCTAGAGCCGCGAACAGGGCGAGCACTGACAGCGTCCCTGCCAACCCCAGTTCCTCACCGGTGATCGCGAAGATGAAGTCGGTGTGGGGTTCCGGGAGTTGACCCCATTTTTCCACACTCGCACCCAGCCCGGAACCGAACCATCCGCCGGAGGCCAGCGCGTAGATTCCGTGGGCCGCCTGCCAGCAGCCGTCATCCGGGTCGGGTTCGCCGATGATGCCCATGCAGGAGAGCCGGGACATCCGGTTGGGGCTGGTCCAGATCAGCAGGAACGCGATGACGGCGGCGAATCCGAGCACCCCGGCGAAGAGCCGGGTGGGGGCCCCGGCGAGCCAGAGCAGGCCGAACAGGATCGCCGTGAGAATGATCGCGGTCCCCATGTCGCCGCCGAGCATGATCAGTCCGAGCAGCATGAAGGCGACCGGGACGAGCGGGACGAGCATGTGTTTCCACTGCGCCAGCAACCGCTTGTCCTGCTTGCGGGCCAGCAGGTCGGCGCCCCACAGGATCAGCGCGAGCTTGCCGAACTCACTGGGCTGGAGCTGGAACGGGCCGCCGAGGTAGAGCCAGTTCTGGTTCCCGTTGCGGGAGACCCCGATCCCCGGCACCTGGACCAGGACCATCAGGAAGACCGAGACCACCAGTATCGGATAGGCCAGTCCGCGGTGGAGCTTGACCGGCATCCGGGAGGCGGCCAGCATCAGCACGCCCCCGATCACGGCGGCGACGAACTGCTTGCCGAAGAAGTACGTCGAGGACTGGTCGATGCTCAACGCCCTGATCATCGAGGCGGAGTAGACCATCACCAGGCCCAGCACGGTGATCAGGAGGCTGGAGCCGAGGATCACGTAGTAGGCGGTCAGAGGGCGGTCCCAGGCCCGGCGCGCCTGCTCGTAGAGGCGCCGTACGCCGCCGCCGCGCGGGATCCGGGGGGCCCGTGGGCCGCGGCCCGTGCCACGGGGCGGTGCCGGCCGACGGCTGCGTACGGCTGAGCTCTTCTCGGCCGGCATTGTCGCTGTCCCCTCCACTGCTCGTGCCCGGGGGCTCGGCCCCGGCGCGGAGCCCGGTCGGTCAGGCGCTCGTCTCGGCGCGTGCGCGGACCGCGTCCGCGAACGCCTCGCCCCGCTTGTTGTAGTTGGTGAACATGTCCATCGAGGCGCAGGCCGGGGCCAGCAGTACCGTGTCGCCCGGCCGGGCGAGCCGGGCGGCGTGCTCGACCGCCTCGGACATCGCCCCAGTGTCGGTCCGGTCGAGGTCGACCACCGGGACTTCGGGGGCGTGTCGCGTCAGGGCTTCGTGGATCAGGGCGCGGTCGGCGCCCATCAGCACGACCCCGCGCAGCCGCTTCGCCGCGCCGGTGACCAGCTCGTCGAAGGTGGCGCCCTTGGCCAGGCCGCCCGCGATCCAGACGATGGAGTCGTAGGCGGCGAGGGAGGCCTCGGTGGCGTGGGTGTTGGTGGCCTTGGAGTCGTCGACGTAGGCGACCTCGCCGATGTCCGCGATGTGTTCGATGCGGTGGGCGTCCGGCCTGAAGGCGCGCAGCCCGTCGCGGACGGCGGCCGGTTCCACGCCGAAGGCGCGGGCGAGGGCCGCGGCGGCGAGCGCGTTGGCGATGTTGTGCGGGGCCGGCGGGTCGACGTCCGTGACCTCGGCCAGCTCCTGGGCCTGCTTGTGGCGGTCGGCCACGAAGGCCCGGTCGACGAGGATGCCGTCGACCACGCCGAGCTGCGAGGGGCCGGGGGTGCCCAGAGTGAAGCCGATGGCGCGGCAGCCCTCCTCGACGTCGGCCTCCCGGACCAGCTCCTCGGTGGCCGGGTCGGCCGCGTTGTAGACGCAGGCGACCGTGTTGCCCTCGTAGACGCGGCCCTTGTCGGCGGCGTACGCCTCCATCGAGCCGTGCCAGTCGAGGTGGTCGGGGGCCAGGTTGAGGACGGCGGCGGAGTGGGCGCGCGGGGAGGGCGCCCAGTGCAGCTGGTAGCTGGAGAGCTCGACGGCGAGGACGTCGTACTCCTGCTCGCCGAGCACCGCGTCCAGCAGCGATACGCCGATGTTGCCGACCGCCGCGGTGCGCAGGCCCGCCGCTTCGAGGATCGAGGCCAGCATCCGTACGGTGGTGGTCTTGCCGTTGGTGCCGGTGACGGCGAGCCAGGGGGCGGCCGGGCGGCCGTTGGTGCCGCGCAGCCGCCAGGCGAGTTCGACGTCGCCCCAGATGTCGACGCCCGCCTCGGCGGCAGCCAGGAAGAGCGGCTTGTCCGGCTGCCAGCCGGGGGCGGTGACGACGAGCTGTGTGGACGGCGGCAGGGTGGCGCCGTCGCCGAGGCGCACGATGATGCCGAGCGCCTCCAGTTCGGCCGCCTGCGCGCGGGCGCGCTCGTCGTCGCCGTCGTTGACGACGGTGACGAGCGCGCCGCGCTCGTGCAGGGCGCGGGCCGCGGGGATGCCGCTGACGCCGAGTCCGGCGACGGTGACGTGCTTGCCCTGCCAGTCCACGGTGCTCACTTCTTGGCTGCCCATCCCGCGTAGAAGAGGCCGAGGCCGACGATCACGCACATGCCCTGGATGATCCAGAAGCGGACCACGACCAGGACTTCGGACCACCCCTTGAGTTCGAAGTGGTGCTGGAGCGGTGCCATCCGGAAGACCCGCTTGCCGGTCATCTTGAACGAACCGACCTGGATGACCACGGACATGGTGATCATCACGAAGAGGCCGCCGAGGATGGCGAGCAGGAACTCGGTGCGGGACAGGATCGCGAGACCCGCGAGGGCGCCGCCGAGGGCCAGCGAGCCGGTGTCGCCCATGAAGATCTTGGCGGGCGAGGTGTTCCACCACAGGAACCCGAAGCAGGCGCCCATCAGGGCGGCGGCGACGACGGCCAGGTCCAGCGGGTCGCGCACCTCGAAACAGGCGCTGGGGTTGGTCAGCTTGTCCGCGTTGGCGCAGGACTCCTGGAACTGCCACAGGCCGATGAAGGTGTAGGCGCCGAAGACCATCACCGAGGCGCCGGTGGCCAGTCCGTCCAGGCCGTCCGTGAGGTTCACGCCGTTGGACATGGCGAGGATCATGAACAGCGCCCAGACGCAGAACAGCACCGGCCCGATCGACCAGCCGAAGTCCTCCACGAAGGAGAGCCGGGTGGAGGCCGGGGTGTTGCCCGCGGAGTCGGCGAACTGGAGCGAGAGCACCGCGAAGGCGATGCCGACGATCAGCTGGCCGGTCATCTTCGCCTTGGCGCGCAGACCGAGTGAACGCTGCTTGACGATCTTGATGTAGTCGTCGAGGAAGCCGACGAGGCCCATGCCCGCCATGAGGAAGAGCACGAGGAAGCCGGAGTAGCGGATGTCCTCGCCCGTGATCACCTTCGCGAGGAGGTACGCGATGATCGTCGCCAGGATGAAGGCGATGCCGCCCATCGTGGGCGTGCCCTTCTTGCTGCCGTGCGTGCGCGGGCCGTCGTCCCGGATGAACTGCCCGTATCCCTTGCGGGCCAGCAGCTTGATCAGCAGCGGAGTCCCGACCAGGGTCAGAAAGAGCCCGATGGCCCCCGCGAAGAGGATCTGCCTCATCGGCCGGCGACCTCGCCCTCGGTCGAGTTCTCCAGCAGTGCCTGGGCGACCTTCTCCAGGCCGACCGACCGGGACGCCTTCACCAGCACGACGTCTCCCGGGCGCAGTTCACTGCGCAACAGGTCGACGGCCGCCTGTGCGTCGGACACGTGCACCGACTCCTCACCCCACGAACCCTCGTTATATGCGCCCAGTTGCAGCCAGGAGGCTTCTCTCCCCCCGACAGCGACGAGCTTGCTGACGTTGAGCCGGACGGCGAGCCGTCCGACCGCGTCGTGCTCGGCGAGCGACGCGTCACCCAGCTCGGCCATCTGACCGAGCACCGCCCAGGTGCGTCCCCCGTCGGCCACTCGGGCCTGACCCATGGCGGCCAGCGCACGCAGTGCGGCTCTCATGGATTCGGGGTTCGCGTTGTAGGCGTCATTGACGACCGTCACACCGTCCGGACGCTCGGTGACCTCCATGCGCCAGCGGGAGAGGGTGCCCGCCTCCGAGAGCGCCTCGGCGATCTCGGTCACGGACATGCCCAACTCATGGGCGACGGCGGCCGCGGCGAGCGCGTTCGACACGTGGTGCTCACCGTACAGGCGCAAGGTCACGTCGCTGCACCCGGTGGGTGTGTGGAGCGCGAAGGCGGGCCGCCCGTCGGGGGTCATCCGGACGTTCTCGCCCCGTACGTCCGCATCCGGGGCTTCTCCGAAGAGCAGGACCCGGGCCTTGGTGCGCGAGGCCATCGCGCGTACGAGGTGGTCGTCGGCGTTGAGCACGGCGCAGCCGTCCTCGGGGAGCACCTCGACCAGTTCGCCCTTGGCCTGGGCGATCGCCTCCCGGCTGCCGAACTCCCCGAGGTGGGCGGAGCCCACGTTGAGGACCAGGCCGATGCGGGGCGGGGTGAGGTCGGCGAGGTAGTGGATGTGCCCGATGCCCCGGGCGCCCATCTCCAGGACCAGGTGCTGGGTCTCGGAGGTGGCGCGCAGGGCGGTGAGCGGCAGGCCGATCTCGTTGTTGAGGGAGCCCGGCGTCCAGACCGTGGGGGCCTTGCGCTGGAGGAGCTGCGCGATCAGGTCCTTGGTGGAGGTCTTGCCCGCGGAGCCGGTGAGCGCGACGACGACGGTGCCCAGGCGCTCGACGACGGTACGGGCGAGCGCCCCGAGGGCGCCGACGACGTCGTCCACGACGATCGCCGGAACGCCGACGGGGCGGGCGGCCAGCACGGCCGCCGCGCCCGCCTCGACGGCGCGCTGCGCGTAGTCGTGGCCGTCCACGCGCTCGCCGGCGAACGCGACGAACAGGCTGCCGGGTCCGGCCTCGCGGGAGTCGATGACGACGGGGCCGGTGACGGTGACTGCCGGGTCCGGTATGTCGTGCGGCTGCCCGCCGACGATTTCGGCGATCTCGGCGAGGGAAAGGGTGATCACTTGGTCATCCCTGACTGTTGTTCTCGTGGTGAGGGGCACGGCCCGTGGCGCCGGTGCGCCCCAGGGACCGCTCGATGGCGTCGTGCAGGACCTTGCGGTCGTCGAAGGAGCGTACGACCCCGTGGATGTCCTGGCCCTGCTCGTGGCCCTTGCCCGCGACGAGGACGGTGTCGCCGGGTTCGGCGCGGGCGACGGCGGCGGCGATGGCCGATGCCCGGTCCGCGTCGACCAGGACGTCGCCGCGTTCGTGGACGGGGACCTCGGCGGCGCCGGAGAGCATCGCGGCGAGAATCGCGAGGGGGTCCTCGGAGCGGGGGTTGTCGGAGGTCAGTACGGCGGTGTCGGCGAGGCGGGCCGCGGCGGCGCCCATCGGGCCGCGCTTGGTGATGTCACGGTCGCCGCCGCAGCCGAGGACGATGTGCACCCTGCCCTCGGTGACCTTCTGAAGGGAGCGCAGGACGGACTCGACGGCGTCGGTCTTGTGCGCGTAGTCGACGACGGCGAGGTAGGGCTGTCCGGCGTCCACGCGCTCCAGGCGGCCCGGGACCCCGGGGACGGCCGCGATGCCGTCGGCGGCGGTCTGCGGGTCGACGCCCGCGACGGCCAGGGTGACGATCGCGGCGAGGGTGTTGGCGACGTTGAACGGGCCGGGCAGCGGGGCGCGGGCGGTGATCCGCTCGCCGCCCGGTCCGACCGCGGTGAAGGTGCTGTCCCGCGGCCCGACCTGGACGTTCTCGGCGTGCCAGTCGGCGTCCGGGTGGCCCTCGGCGGAGAAGGTGGTGACCGGGACCCCGGACTCGGTGATGAGCCGGCGGCCGTACTCGTCGTCGAAGTTCACCACGCCCCGGTGGCTGCGCTCGGGGGTGAAGAGCTGGGCCTTGGCCTGGAAGTAGTCCTCCATGCCGGAGTGGAACTCCATGTGCTCCGGGCTGAGGTTGTTGAAGACGGCGACGTCGAAGACGCAGCCGTCGACCCGGCCGAGCACCAGGGCGTGGCTGGAGACCTCCATCGCGACGGCTTCGACGCCGCGTTCGCGCATGACGGCGAACAGGGCCTGGAGGTCGGTGGCTTCGGGGGTGGTGCGCTCGGACTTGATGCGCTCGTCGCCGATGCGCATCTCGACGGTTCCGATGAGTCCGGTGGGCCGGCCGGCGGCGCGCAGCCCGCCTTCGACGAGGTAGGCGGTGGTGGTCTTGCCGGAGGTTCCGGTGATGCCGATCTGGAGGAGGCCGATGCCGGGCCGCCCGTAGATGTCGGCGGCCAGCTCGCCCATGACGGCGCGCGGGTCCTCGGCGACCAGGACCGGCAGCCCGGTGGCGGCGGCGCGTTCGGCGCCCGTCGGGTCGGTGAGGACGGCGACGGCGCCGAGGCCCGCGGCCTGGGCGGCGAAGTCGGCGCCGTGCAGGCGGGCGCCGGGCAGGGCCGCGTACACGTCTCCGGGGCGCACGGCCCGCGAGTCGTGGGTGATGCCGGTGACATCACCGGACCCGGCCGTCTCGACGCCGAGCCGGCCGGCCAGCTCGGCGAGAGGGGTGGGCCGGAGCCGGTCCGGTCGGGGCGCTCCCGGGTAGGTCACAGGCGCGTCCTTCTGAGAGGTTTGGGACTGATCAGCGTGGGGCACGGCGGTGAGCGTACCGGGCCGGTGCGGGCTCTCGCTAAGCGAGGGACCGGGTCCCGGGAAGTTCTCGTTCCGGTTCCCGGGATCGGGGGTGATGGTTGTCACTGAGGGTTCCCTTGGGGGGATGCTCGCGCATCCCCGTGTTCACTCGCCGGGTTTGAAGGACACCGGCAGCCGGGGCGGCTTGCTGCCGGACGGTGGGGTCTGGAGCGTCTTGAGCGCGAACTCCATGACCTGCTTGTAGATCGGGCCGCAGATCTGGCCGCCGAAGTAGCTTCCCTTGGTGGGGTTCTGGATCGCGCAGTAGACGGTGATCTGCGGATCGTCGGCCGGGGCGAAGCCGGCGAAGGAGGCGGTGTAGCCCTTGTAGACGCCGTGGACCGGGTCGACCCGGTTGGCGGTGCCGGTCTTGCCCGCGACCCGGTAGCCGGGGATGGCGGCCTTGGTGCCGGTCCCCTCCTGGTCGTCGACGACGGATTCCAGCATGGCCGCCAGGGTCTTGGCGGTCTTCTCGCTGACCACCCGGGTCTCCTCGGGGGCCTCGGCGGCGGTGAAGCGGCCGTCGGGGCCCTTGGTGCCGCGTACGAGGGTGGGGGCGACGCGGACTCCGCCGTTGGCGATGGTGGAGAAGACCGAGGCGGCCTGGACGGCGTTGACCGAGAGGCCCTGGCCGAAGGGGATCGTGTACTGCTGGGAGGTCGACCAGTCCTTGGGGTGGGCGAGGAGGCCGGGCGACTCTCCGGGGTAGCCGAGCCCGCTCTTGGCACCGAGGCCGAACTTGCGCAGGTAGGAGTAGAGGATCTGGTTGGACTCGGCCTGGTCCTTGCCGAGCTGACCGGTCGCCAGGATGGTGCCGATGTTGCTGGACTTGGCGAGGACCCCGTTGAGCGTGAGGTACCAGGTGGGGTGGTCCACGTCGTCCTTGAAGAGCCGGTCGCCGCGGTGCAGCCGGTTGGGGACGGTGACGTGGGTGCCGGGCGTGGCGGCCTTCTCCTCCAGTACGGCGGCCATGGACATGACCTTGCTGGTGGAGCCTGGCTCGTACACGTCCTGGAGGGCCGCGTTGCCGAGCGACGCCGAGGTCGCCTGGGAGAGGTCGTTGGGGTCGTATCCGGGAGCGTTGGCCATGGCCAGCAGTTCGCCGGTCCGCGTGTTCTGCACGATGACGTAGCCCCGGTCGGCCTTGGACTCGGCGACCTGGTCGCTGATGGCCTTCTGGGCGGCCCACTGGATGTCGCGGTCGATGGTCAGCTCGATGTCGGAACCGGGCACGGCCGGGACCTCGCTGCCGCCCGCGGTGGGGACGCGGCGGCCGCCGGCCTGGGCGTAGCGGATCTTGCCGTCCTCGCCCGCCAGCTCCTTGTCCAGCTGCGATTCGAGTCCGCCGCCGCCCTTGCCGTCGGCGCTGACGAATCCCAGTATCCCGGCGGCCAGCTCCCCGTTGGGGTAGACCCGCTTGGTGGTGGGCTCCTGGAGGACGCCGGCCAGGACGTTGGCGCCCTTGCCGCCTTTGCGCTCGTCCTCCAGGGCCTTCTCCGCGAAGACGGACTTGAGGTCCTTGATCTGCTTCCAGACCTGGGGGGTCTGCCGGTACGCGAGCACGGTGTAGCGGCTGCCCGGGGCCGAGAGCTTCTCGACGAGCTCGTCGGCGTCCTTGCCGAGGATCGGGGCGAGCAGGGCGGCGGCCTGCTGGGGCGCGTCGGGGGCCTTGCTGTCCTCGGGCGTGAACATCTTCGGGTCGGCCGTGATGTTGTGCGCGTCCACGCTGGTGGCCAGGGCGACGCCCCTGCGGTCGGTGATCTCCCCGCGCTCGGCGGCGACCGTGTACTCCAGGTAGCGGTTCTTCTCGGCCTTGGCCGCGTACGCGGTGGCGTCGACGGCCTGGACCTGGAGCAGCCGGGCCACGAAGACCAGCATGACCAGCGTCAGCCCGAGGCTGACCAGCCGCAGCCGGGGGCGGGGGCTGCCCAGGCGCAGGGAGCTGGGCGTGCGCCCGCGTGCGGTGGTGCGCCCGGAGGCGGGGCGGGGGCGGCGGGCCGGGGGGCGCGCGCCGGAGCGGCGGTTCGCCCCGTCACGGGGGCGCGCCGGGCCGGGTACGCGGCGGCGCGGCGGTTCCTTGGGCGGCACTGCGTCACCTGCCGGGGCTGGTCGGGGGCGGGTCCGTGGGGGCGGTGTCGGCCGGGGCCTCGGGCTCCGTGGCGGCGCCGGCCCCAGCGGAGGCGTCGGGCCGGGGGGCGGCGGAGCCGGACGGGGTGGGCCGGGCCTCGGGGCCCGCTCCGTCGGCCGGGTCCCCGTCCTCGGGCGTCGGCTCGGGGCTCGGGGTGGGGCTGGGCGGTGGGGCGGTGGCCTTGGTGGGGACTCCGCGGACCGTGCCGTCCGGGTTGAGGAAGGCGGGGCTGCCGCCGGGGACCATGCCCAGTTCCCGGGCGCGGCGCTCCAGGGCGTCGGGCTGGGAGTAGCTGTCGACGTCGCGCTGGAGGGCCTGCTGCTCGTCGGTGAGCTCGGTGGTCTCCCGCTTGAGCTTGCTGAGCCTGAACGACCCTTCGTTGAGCGCGGAGTTCAGCAGGAGCAGGGTGATGAGTCCGCCGCCCAGGAGGAGCACGACCAGCAGGACGAAGGGGGTGCGGGCCGCACTGCTGGGTCCTGCGGACGGCATCAGCCGGGCGAGCCGTCCGGCCCGCCCCTTCAGCGGTGCGGCCGGCCTGCTCACCGCGTGACCCCTGTGGCGCTCATCGCTCGTCCTCCCGGATGCGCTGGGCGCCGCGCAGCCGGGCGGGGGCGGCGCGCCGGTTCTCGGCGACCTCCTCCTCGGTGGGCAGCTCGGCGCCCCGGGTGAGCAGCTTGAGGCGGGGCTGGTAGCGCTCGGGGACGACGGGCAGGCCGGGGGGTGCGGTGTTGGCGGCGCCGGCCGCGAAGACCTGCTTGACCAGCCGGTCCTCCAGCGAGTGGTACGAGAGCACGGCGATCCGGCCGCCGACCGCGAGGCTCGCCACGGCCGCCGGGATGGCCTGCTCCAGGACGCTCAGCTCGCCGTTGACCTCGATGCGCAGGGCTTGGAAGGTCCGCTTGGCCGGGTTGCCGCCGGTGCGCTTGGCGGCCTGGGGCAGGGAGTCGCGGATCAGCTCGACGAGCCGGGCGCTGTTGCTGAACGGCTCCTTCTCGCGCTCGCGCACGACGGCGGAGACGATCCGCTTGGCCTGCTTCTCCTCGCCGTACGCCCGCAGGATCCGCACCAGCTCGCCCGGCGGGTAGGTGTTGAGCACCTCGGCGGCGCCGATGCCGGTGGACTGGTCCATGCGCATGTCGAGCGGGGCGTCCTGGGCGTACGCGAAGCCGCGGTCGGCCTCGTCGAGCTGCATGGAGGAGACGCCGAGGTCGAAGAGGACGCCCTGGACCTTGGGGACGCCGAGCCGGGCGAGGACGTCGGGGAGCTCGTCGTAGACGGCGTGGACGAGGGTGGCGCGGTCGCCGTAGGGGGCGAGCCGCTCGCCGGAGAGGCGCAGGGCCTCCTTGTCGCGGTCCAGGGCGATCAGCCGGGCGGTGGGGAAGGCCTCCAGCAGGGACTCGCTGTGGCCGCCGAGGCCGAGGGTGCAGTCGACGACCACGGGCTCGGGGTGGGCCGGGTCCTGGAGAGCCGGGGCCAACAGGTCCAGACACCTCTGGAGCATCACCGGGACGTGTCGGGTCTGGCTCAATGCGCCCTCTCAGGCTCTGTCCCGCGCGGCCGGTACGTACGTCCTGGTCCCCGCCCGCTCTGAAGGGGAGGTCCGCCGGCGCCGGGGAAGGGGCGTCGGCCGACCGAGAGCGGGAGAGGGCCGGGCCGCACGTACGCCGCACATCACGGGGGAGAAAAACGGAATGTGCAGGAGGTGCGGGGTGTGGGGTTGAACGGGTTCAGGATGGTGACTTCGCGTTACTTTAGTCCACCCTGCCATTCGATCGATTCACGATCAACGAACCGGGCAGCGAGTCGCGCCACCCGTCCGGAAGCGGCGACCTCACCCGGACGGGCGCGTTTCCTGGTGCTTGTGGGTTAGCTCACAACAAGCCGCGTTGACGTTCTTTGTCCGCTCTCACAGCCCACCCGGACAAGGTGGGAACGCTACCGTCATAACCATGTCGCTTTCCGCTCACTCCCCCGCCGAGCCCATGACGTCCACCGCCGCGGCGGTCCGCGAGGGGGGCCAGGTCACCGATCAGCTGGTCGAGGCGAACTCCTCGTACGCGCAGGATTTCCGCGACCCCGGCATGGACGCCCGGCCCGTCCTCCAGGTCGCCATCGTCGCCTGCATGGACGCCCGACTCGACCTCCACGCCGCGCTGGGTCTCGAACTCGGTGACTGTCACACCATCCGCAACGCGGGCGGTGTCGTCACCGACGACGTGATCCGCTCGCTCACCATCAGCCAGCGGGCGCTCGGCACCCGCAGCATCGTCCTCATCCACCACACGGGCTGCGGTCTCGAATCCATCACCGAGGAGTTCCGGCAGGAGCTGGAGCGCGAGGTCGGCCAGCGGCCGGTCTGGGCCGTGGAGGCCTACACCGACGCCGACCAGGACGTACGTCAGTCGATGCAGCGTGTGCGGACCTCGCCGTTCCTCCTGCACACCGACGACATCCGCGGTTTCGTCTTCGACGTGACCACCGGTCTGCTCCGCGAGATCCAGCCCGCTTCCTGACCTCCTTCCGGCTCCTGGCCCCCGCACGCCCCCGCGAAACATGGCAGAGACTGACATATCGCACCCACTTATCCACAGGCGAGTGACACGAAGCGGTAACGGCAACAAGAATGCGGGGGTGACCTCCACCGGACCTGCCGGAGGAGTGTCCGTATTTCGGGGTGGGCCGGGCGGGTACGTACGCCGGCCGATGCGCAAAAAGGCCGAGGAGGGCCGGGTGACGACCTATGACGATCGAGCGAGCCTCACAGATCTGACCACCACAGCGGAGCGGGTGCGCCGGTCGGTGGAGGGTGTGATCGAGGGCAAGCCTGAGGTCGTACGGCTTTCGCTGACCGTGCTGCTCGCGGAGGGACATCTCCTGATCGAGGATGTCCCCGGCGTCGGCAAGACCATGCTGGCCAAGGCGCTGGCCCGGTCCATCGACTGTTCGGTGCGCCGCATCCAGTTCACGCCGGACCTGCTGCCGTCCGACATCACCGGGGTGTCGATCTTCGACCAGCAGCGGCGCGACTTCGAGTTCAAGCCCGGCGCGATCTTCGCGCAGATCGTGATCGGCGACGAGATCAACCGCGCCTCGCCGAAGACGCAGTCGGCGCTGCTGGAGTCGATGGAGGAGCGCCAGGTCACCATCGACGGGCAGACGTACCAGCTGCCCGACCCCTTCATGGTGGTGGCCACCCAGAACCCGGTCGAGATGGAGGGCACCTACCCGCTGCCCGAGGCCCAGCGCGACCGCTTCATGGCCCGGGTCTCCATCGGCTACCCCAGTCCGGAGGCCGAGCTTCAGATGCTCGACGTGCACGGGGGCGTCTCCCCGCTGGACGACCTCCAGCCGGTGGCGCACGCCCACGACATCGTCAAGCTGATCGACGCGGTCCGTACGGTGCACGTCGCCGACGCGGTGCGACGGTACGCGGTGGAGCTGGTCGGGGCCACCCGCGGCCACCCCGACCTCAGGCTCGGGGCCTCGCCGCGCGCGACGCTGCACCTGCTGCGCGCCGCGAAGGCCTCGGCGGCCCTGAGCGGCCGCGACTACGCCCTGCCGGACGACGTCCAGGCCCTGGCCGCGCCCGTGCTCGCCCACCGGCTGCTGCCCACCGCGCAGGCCCAGCTGAACCGCCGCACCGCGGAGCAGGTGGTGCTGGAGATCATCCAGCGCATCCCGGTACCGACCTCGGCCGGTGGCGCCGTGCCCCCGGCCCAGGCGGCGCACGACCCGGGCCGCCCGCTCTACGGCCAGCAGCAGCCCGGCCCCCGGCGGCTGTGATGGCGGCCGGTGAGCCCGGCGCCGTGCAGGACGGCTCCAGCAAGGGCGGTCTGCGCGCGGCTCTCGGCGGGCTCACCACCCGGGGGCGCTCCTTCCTGGCCGCCGGGGTGGCCGCCGCCGTCTGCGCCTATGTCCTGGGCCAGGTCGATCTGCTGCGCGTCGGGCTGCTGCTGGCCGTGCTGCCCCTGGTCTGCGTGATCGCGCTCTACCGCACCCGCTACCGGGTGACGGGGACCCGTCGGCTCTCGCCGTCCCGGGTGCCCGCGGGCTCGGAGGCGCGGGTGCACCTGCGGATGGACAACGTCTCCCGGCTCCCCACGGGCCTGCTCATGCTCCAGGACCGCGTGCCGTACGTGCTCGGGCCCCGGCCCCGGTTCGTGCTGGACCGGGTGGAGGGGGGCGGCCGCCGCGAGGTGTCCTACCGGGTCCGCTCCGACCTGCGCGGCCGCTACCCGCTGGGCCCGTTGCAGCTGCGGCTCAGCGACCCGTTCGGGATGTGCGAGCTGACCCGTTCCTTCAGCGCGTACGACACCCTCGTCGTCATCCCGCGCACGGTGCCGCTGCCCGCCCTGCGGCTCGCGGGCGAGGCGTCGGGGTACGGCGACGGGCGTCAGCGCTCGCTGGCCCTCGCCGGCGAGGACGACATCATCCCGCGCGGCTACCGGCACGGCGACGACCTGCGCCGGGTCCACTGGCGCTCCACCGCACGCCACGGCGAGCTGATGGTCCGCCGCGAGGAACAGCCGCAGCGGGCCCGGTGCACGGTGCTGCTGGACACCCGGGGGGTCGGCTACGTGGGGGCCGGGCCCGACTCGGCGTTCGAGTGGGCGGTCTCGGGGGCGGCCTCCGCCCTGGTGCACATGCTCGAGCGCGGCTTCGCCGTACGGCTGCTCACGGACGACGGGAACGCGGTGCCCGGTGAGGGGTCCGACGGCTTCGCGGGCTCGACCCAGGAGTCCGCGGACTCGGCGGGCCTGATGCTGGACACCCTCGCGGTCGTCGGCCACTCCGACGGCGGCGGGCTCTCGCGCGCCCACGACGTGCTGCGCGGCGGCAACGAAGGGCTGCTGATCGCGTTCTTCGGCGATCTCGACGAGGAGCAGACCTCGGTCGCGGCCCGGATGCGGCAGCGCACCGGCGCGGCGGTCGCCTTCGTCCTGGACAGCGCCCACTGGTCGGGGGTCACCGACGCTCCGGAGGCCGCGCGGGCCGAGCGGCGGCTGCGGCAGCTGCGGGAGGCCGGCTGGGCCGTGGTGCCCGTGGAGCCCGGGGCCGAGCTGCCCGCGCTGTGGCAGCTGGCGGGTCAGATGCGCGCCGACACGCACTCCGCCGGGACGGGCGGTTCGACAGGTTTCGCGGGGGGATGGTCATGAGCGGGCGGGCCAGGCTGGCACTGAGCGCCTATGCGGCGACACTCCTGGCGTCGGGGGCCCTGATCCCGCTGGTGGACGGGGCGGGCTGGCTCCTGACGGCTGCGCTGCTGCTCGGGGTCCAGAGCGGGGTGGGCGCGCTCGCCCGCCGGGTTCCGCTGGCCCGGTCGCTGACGATCGCCGCCCAGACGCTGGTGACCCTGCTCCTGCTGACCGTGGTGTTCGCGCGGGACCAGGCCGTGTTCGGCCTGCTCCCGGGCCCGCAGGCCGTGGTGCGCCTGGGTGAGCTGCTGGTGGCGGGCGGGGAGGACATCGGTACGTACACCGTCCCGGCCCCGATGACGGACGGCATCCGGCTGATGGTGGTCGGCGGGGTGGTGCTGATCGGGCTGGCGGTGGACGCGCTGGCGGTGACCTTCCGCAGCGCGGCCCCGGCCGGTCTGCCGCTGCTCGCCCTGTACTCGGTCGCCGCCGGGCTCGGTGAGGGCGGGACGGGCTGGCTCTGGTTCCTGCTGGCCGCCTGCGGCTATCTGCTGCTCCTGCTGGCCGAGGGCCGCGACCGGCTCTCCCGGTGGGGGCGCGTCTTCGGCGGCGCGAACCGGTCCCCGGGAGGTCTGGCGGACGGCCTGTCCGGCCGCGGCGGCGGTGCCTTCGCACCGGTCCGCACCGGACGGCGCATCGGCGTGCTGGCACTGGGCATCGCCCTGGTCGTCCCCGCCGCCCTGCCCGCCCTGGACAGCGGTCTGCTGGGCGGCCGGGGCGGCGGGAGCGGCAAGGGCGGCGGTGGCGGCACCATCTCCGCGGTGAACCCGCTGGTGTCGCTCAAGGACAACCTCAACCAGCCGGAGGACCGGGAGGTGATGACCTACCGCACCAACGCCCAGGACCCGCGCGACCTCTATCTGCGGATCCTGGCCCTGGACGAGTTCAACGGCAGCGAGTGGCGCTCCTCGACCCGCCGTCTGACGGATGTGCCCGGCCGCCTCCCGCAGCCCACCGGTCTCGGCCGCGACGTCGCCGTCACCGAGATCCGGACGAACATCTCCTCCTCGCCCTCGTACCAGCAGACCTACCTGCCGCTCCCCTACCCGGCGAGCGAGGTGGCGGTCGACGGCCGCTGGCGGTACGAGCCGGAGGGCCGCACGCTCGTCGGCGACAACGGGCAGAACACCGGCGGCGCGCAGTACGAGGTCTCCAGCCTGATCGTCGAGCCGACCGCGGCCCAGCTGGCGGCGGCCGGACCGCCGCCGCGGAAGCTGCTCAGCGAGTACACCCAGGTCCCCGGCTCGCTGCCGGATGTGGTGGCCGAGGAGGCTGTGAGGATCACCGAGGGCTCGGCCAACGCCTACGAGCAGGCTGTGAAGCTCCAGAGCTGGTTCGCCTCCGAGGGCGGCTTCACGTACAACACCTCGGTCAGCTCGGGGACCGGCTCGCGGGCCATAGAGCGGTTCCTCCGTGACAAGGAGGGGTTCTGCATCCACTTCTCCTTCGCGATGGCGGCGATGGCCCGGACCCTGGACATCCCGTCCCGGGTCGCGGTGGGCTTCACCCCGGGCACGCTCCAGGCGGACGGCTCGACCTCGGTCGGGCTGCGCGACGCGCATGCCTGGCCCGAGCTGTACTTCGAGGGGGTGGGGTGGACCCGGTTCGAGCCCACCCCGAGCCGGGGGACCGTGCCGACGTACACCCTGCCGCAGACCCCCACGGACGGTGCGAGCGCTCCGGCGCAGCCGTCGGCCGGTGCCTCCACCGCTCCGTCCGCGGCCCCGTCCGCCCCGGAAAGCTGCTCGCCGCAGCTGCGCCGACAGGGTGAGTGCGGTCTCTCCGCCGCGCCCGGCCCGACGTCCCCGACCGACGAGGGCACCCCGGCCGGCACGGTCGTGCTGGTGGGTCTCGGGGCGCTCCTGGTCCTGCTGCTGCCCCTGCTGCCGCTGCTCTGGCGGGCCCGGGCGAGGAACCGGCGGCTCGGCTCAGGGGGGCGTACGCCCGCGGACGCGGCGGCCAGGGCGCTGGCGGCCTGGCAGGAGATCACCGACTGCGCCTGGGACTACGGCATCGCGCCGGACGAGTCGCTGACGCCCCGGAAGGCGGCGGCCCGGATCGTCCGTCTGGGTGGGCTCGACATCATGGCGGCCGAGGCCGTGCACCGGATCGCGAGCGCGGTGGAACAGGTGCTGTACGCCCCCGAGCCGCGCCCCGCGGCCGGGCTGACCGAGGACGCGCTGACGGTACGGGCAGCCCTGGAGGCCTCGGCCTCCCGGGGCGCACGGCTGCGGGCGAAGCTGGCGCCGCGCTCGGCCGTCCGGGTGGTGTGGGCGGTCTCGGACCGGTGGACGGGGCTCGTGCAGCGGTGGACGGACCGTCCGGGCCGTGGCCGCTGGACGGACCGCTGGCGGCGGCTGTCGCGCCAGCACGGCTGAGGTCACGCGCCGGCACGATCGACGTGGTACCGGCGCGGCTGACCTTGGGGCCGGCGGGGTTGGCCTCGTGCCGGCGGGGTTGACCTTGGGGCTGGCGCGGGTGGCCTCGTGCGGGCGGGGTTGACCTTGGGGCTGGCGCGGGTGGCCTCGTGCCGGCCCGGACGGCCTCGGGGCGGCCCGGCTGACCTCGTGGCGGCGGCCCGGCTGAGGAAGAGGCTGGTCCGGGAGCGCCCCGCCGTCTGGGGCGGCCTGACCGTGCCCGGCGCGCTGCCGGCCGCCGGATTCGTCACACGGGTCCTCGGCCTGGCATCTGGCAGGCCTGGCACCTGGCATCTGTCGGGAGCAACGGCTGAGGGGCGGCCGCAGAAATGCGGCCGCCCCTCACCCATCGGTGCGTTACGTCGTACGTCGTGCTCAGCGTGCCCTGCCCCGTCATCAGCTCCGGGGCCGGGCCGAGAAGAGTCTTACTGGCCCTGTTCGTCGCGGCGGCGTTGCCACCGTTGCTCGATGCGGTTCATCATCGACCGGCGTTGTCTAGGTCGGCGGCGTGAGCCGCTGTCCCCGCCGTCCGCGGCGGCCTGCTGCTGTTCACCGGGTTTCGGCGCTTTGCGCCATCCGGTGACCGCGAGCACGGCACAGCCGAGCATGACGAGGAACCCCACCACGCTGATCCAGATCTGCTGGGCGACCATTCCGGCCATGAGGAGCGCGATACCCACCAGGAAGCCAGCGACCGCCTGGTAGACCCTTCGTCGGGTGTACGTACGCAGCCCGCTTCCCTCAAGCGCTGTCGCGAACTTGGGATCTTCGGCGTACAGCGCTCGCTCCATCTGCTCGAGCATTCGCTGCTCGTGCTCCGAGAGCGGCACGGAGTCCTCCTCGTCGTCGGCCGCGGGGGCGACCGGTATGCGGCCCTTCCAGGATAGGCAGGGATTCGCCCCCGTGAAACCCGCCCTCTAGCGTTCAGCCAGTCCGGACCGCTATGTCGGCTCGGCTGTTGAGGCGTAGATTCCCCGACGACCGATCCGTCATGCCGGATGGTGTCACCCGATCATACGGGGCTCCTGCCCGCTACGGGCGTCCCGAGTCCTACTCTGTCCGCAGCTTCGTTGCTGATCAGCCCCGTACCGGCCCTCGCGGGGCTTCCGGGGGCCGGTTCGCACGGCCGGTTCAGGGGCGCCTCTGGCCCAGAACGTGCAGCTGCGTCGCGACGGAGTGGAAGGCGGGCAGCTCGGCGACGGCGGCTTCCAGCCTCAGGAGCGCCTCCATGGCGCCGGGCTCGGTGTCCACCAGGGCGCCGGGCACGAGGTCGGCGAAGACCCGCACGCCGTGCACGGCGCCGACCTCCAGACCGGCCCCGGACACCAGCTCCGAGAGCTGCTCGGCAGTGAAGCGACGGGGCACCGGGTCGCCTTCGCCCCAGCGGCCCGCCGGGTCGGCGAGCGCCTGCCGGGCCTCGGTGAAGTGGCCGGCCAGCGCGCGGGCCAGAACGGCCCCGCCCAGGCCCGCGGCGAGCAGGCTGAGGGCGCCGGAGGGGCGCAGGGCCTCCACCGCGTTCCGTACGCCCTCGGCGGGCTCGTCGACGTACTCCAGGACGCCGTGGCAGAGCACCGCGTCGAACCCGCCGCGCTCCACGACGTCGAACAGGCCGAGGATGTCGCCCTGGACGCCCCGGACGCGGTCGGCGACCCCGGCCTCGGCGGCGCGGCGCTCCAGCGCGAAGAGCGCGTTGGGGCTGGGGTCGACGACGGTGACCCGGTGGCCGAGCCGGGCGGCGGGCACCGCGAAGTTCCCGGTGCCGCCGCCGGTGTCCAGAACGTCCAGGGCGTCCTGGCCGGCCGCCTTGGCCTGACGGTCCAGAGCCTCCTTCAGGACCTCCCAGACCACGGCGGTACGGAGGGAGGCGCGGGGGCGCAGCTGGTCCGACACGGCAGATGACTCCTCGGCACGGTGCCGCCTGGGACGGCGGAGCGTGAACAGTGCAGGTGGTGATGTGAGCGCTCACCACCCTATTGCCTCGCACCGCCGTCCCGGTCATCCGGCACCGGCCCGTCTCACCCTGCGGCTGACCTCCCCGGTCTCGGCTGCGGGAGCACCGGCTGGAGGACCAGCAGCCGTTCCACCAGACGCAGGAACCGGGCGGCGTCGCGCAGCAGGTCGTCCGCGTCCCGGCTGCTGGCGGCGCCGGGCATGCCGGCCTCCGCGCGGGCCCGGCGGGGCGCGCCGGAGGCGAAGAGGTCGCTCCACTCGGTGAGCTCGGGCGCTATCTCCGGGAGGACCTCCCAGGCGCTGCGGATGCGGTCGCGGTGGCGCTTGTTCGTCTCGGGGCGGCCACGGGCGGCCAGCACGGCGGCCGCCGTGCGCAGGGCCGCGAGGTGGGCGGTGGCGTAGCGCTCGTTCGGTTCGTGGAGCACGGCGGCCTCGTCCAGGCCGGTGCGGGCCTTGGCGAGCAGGTCGAGGGCGGCGGGCGGTGCCGTGGTGCGGCGCAGCACGGGGTGCACATCGTCGGCGGGACCGGTCAGTGAGGGGGCAGGGCTGCCTGCGCGGCGCCGCGGGGCGGCGGCTGCGGACGAGCTGGCCATGACGAACCTCCTGTCGTCGTGTGACGGCTCCGTGGCCGTATGCATCCATGGTGGCGGCCCCCACTGACAATCGGTCAGAACCCTTCCCTGACCTGCTGTTTTGCTTCGAGCGCCAGTTCCGGCTAACTTTTTGCACTGACCGGTCAGTGCAAAAGAATTCCGCGGCCGGAACACGGACGAGATTCGGGGGAGGGTCTGTGGAGAGCCCGCACGGCGCCGCAGTCGGCGCCGAGGACTTCGGACTCAAAGGGCCGCGTGGCTGGGCCTTTCGCAAGGTGGGGTTCAGCGCGCCGCCGGGGTCGCTCGTCGCCATTGAGGGGCCGTCCGGCTCCGGGCGTACCTGTCTTCTGCTCGCGCTGACCGGGCGCATGCGCGCCACCGAGGGCAGCGCCCAGGTCGGCCGCCTCGAACTGCCCCGCAAGGCCGCCGCCGTCCGCAGGATCGCGGCCCTCGGCCCGGTCCCCGGCGTCAGCGAGCTGGACCCCGCCTTCACCGTCGCCGAGCACCTGCGCGAACGGGCCCTGCTCCAGGGCCGTTACGGGACCTCCCTGCGCACCCTGCTGCGTCCGCGCGCCGAGCGCCGGGCCGCCGCGCGGGCCCGGATCGACACGGCCCTGGAGGCCGCGGGGCTGGACCCCGCCACCCTGCCCAAGGCCGAGCGGACCTCCGTACGGGATCTGGAGCGGCTCGAAGCGCTGCGGCTCTCCGTCGCCCTGGCGATGATCGGCACCCCGCGGCTGCTCGCGCTGGACGACGCCGACCTCAAGCTCTCCCCCGCCGAACGGGCCGACGCCTGGGCGCTGCTGCGGTCCATCGCCGATTCCGGCACCACCGTGCTCGCCGTGTGCAGCGAGGCCCCCGAGGGCGCCCGGACCGTCCGGACCGCGCCCGCCGCCGAAGACGCCCCCACCGCACCCACCACCGAAGAGGAGGCGGCCGATGCGTTCGCCGAAGCTGGCCGCGCTTGAGCTGAGGCGGTTCCGCAGGGGGAAGCTGCCGGCCGCCGCGCTGGTCGCCCTGCTGCTCCTGCCGCTGCTCTACGGCGCCCTGTACCTGTTCTCGTTCTGGGACCCGTACGGGAACCTCGACAAGCTGCCCGTGGCCCTGGTCAACAACGACAAGGGCGCCACCGACAACGGCGAGCGCGTCAACGCGGGCGACGAGATCAGCGACAAGCTGCTCGACTCCAAGGTGTTCGCGTGGCACGAGGTGAGCTCCGCGGAAGCGGACAAGGGCGTCGAGGACGGGACGTACTACCTGTCGCTGACGATGCCGGCCGACTTCAGCGAGAAGATCGCCTCCAGCGGCGGGGACTCCCCCGAGACGGGCGCGCTCCAGGTGCGGACCAACGACGCCAACAACTACATCGTCGGGCAGATCTCCAGGACGGTCTTCGCCGAGGTGCGCAACGCCGCCTCCTTCAACGCCTCGCGGGGCTTCCTGGACCGCATCTTCATCAACTTCTCCGATCTGCACGACAAGACCGCCGACGCGGCCAAGGGCGCCGATGAACTCAAGGGCGGCATCTCGAAGGCGAAGGAGGGCTCCAAGGAACTCGCGGACGGCCTCAAGGACTCCAAGGCGGGCAGCAAGCGGCTCTCCGACGGCCTCGTCAAGCTGAACACCGGGGCGGGCAAGGTCTCCTCCGGTGCCCGTGAGGTGGCCGGCGGCACCCAGGCCCTGGCCGACAAGGTCAACGGCATCGCCGACGACGCCCGCCCCTTCTTCAAGGAGAACGGGAAGGCCATCGGGGACACCGCCCGCCTGGTCGCCGAAGGGTCCAGGACCACACGCGAGGAGCTCGACCGGCTGGTGACCGCCGCCCCGGCCGCGGCCGCCGACGCCCGCACGGCCGCCGACAAACTCGCCGGGGTGTACCGCACCCGGTGCGAGGAGGCCGCCGAGCCCGACGAGGCGTCCTGCCCCGCGCTGAAGAAGGCCAGTGAGACGGCGTCCGACGCCGCCGTGGTCGCCGCCGACGTCAGCAAGCTGGCCACCAGCCAGAACGGCGAGCTGAAGACGCTCAGCGCCCATCTGGCCACCTTCCAGAAGCAGGCGGAGACGCTGGCGAAGCGCGCGCCGACCCTGGACGACGACCTGGAGAAGGCCGTCAAGGACGTCAACGCCCTCAACACCGGCGCCCACCAGGTCTCCGCGGGCGCGGCGGACCTGCACACCGGCCTCGGCAACGCCCGTACCGGCTCAGCCGACCTGGACACCGGCGTCGGCAAGCTCAAGACGGGCGCGGAGAACCTGGACGGCGGGCTGTTCCGGCTCGGCGACGGCTCGGCCGAACTCGCCCAGGGCCTCCACGACGGCGCGGAGAAGATCCCGGACTACGACAAGAAGGACCGCGACGCCCGTACCGATGTCATGGCCGACCCGGTGAAGCTGGCCTCCAAGTCTCTTCACGCGGCACCCAACTACGGCACCGGTTTCGCCCCGTACTTCATCCCGCTCTCCCTCTGGGTCGGCGCGATGGTCGCGTACATGATCATCCAGCCGCTCAACAGGCGGGCCCTGTCCACCGGCGCCTCCGCCTGGCGGATCGCCTTCGCCGGATGGCTCCCGGTCGCCGCCATCGGCATCCTCCAGGTCGGCGCCCTGATGGCCGTCCTCCACTGGGGCCTGGGGCTCCAGATGGAGCGCTCCGCCGGGACGGTCGCCTTCCTGGCCCTGGTGACCTGCTGCTTCGCCTCGATCGTGCAGTGGCTGAACGCCTGCTTCGGCGCGGCGGGACGCATCCTGGTGCTGGTCGTGCTGATGCTCCAGCTGACCTCGGCCGGGGGCACGTACCCCGTCCAGACCAGCCCCGGCTTCTTCGGCGCGATCCACCCGTACCTGCCCATGACGTACGTCGTCGAGGGGCTGCGCCGGCTCATCACCGGCGGCCCCCTGGGCCCGGTGTGGCTGGGCTGCGCGGTCCTGGGGGCCTTCACCGTCGGCGCCCTCGCCCTGACCGCGTTCACCGCGCGCCGCAAGCAGGTGTGGAGCCTGAGCCGGCTGCACCCGGAGCTGAGCCTGTGAGCGCGCCGGAAGCTGGGAGAATCGGGCTCATGGAAAGCAGTGGCACCACGCGCCGCCAGGCCACCCGGCAGAGGCTCTACGAGGCGGCGGTGACCCTCATCGCCGAGAAGGGCTTCTCGGCGACCACCGTCGACGAGATCGCCGAGCGGGCCGGGGTCGCCAAGGGCACGGTCTATTACAACTTCAAGAGCAAGACCGAACTGTTCGAGGAGCTGCTCCGGCACGGCGTCGGGCTCCTGACGGCCTCGCTGCGGGCCGCCGCCGAGGAGTCGAAGGAGCACGGCGGCACCCGGGTCGAGGCGCTGGACGCGATGATCCGGGCCGGCCTGGCCTTCATCGACCGCTACCCCGCCTTCACCCAGCTGTACGTGGCCGAGCTCTGGCGCACCAACCGCGCCTGGCAGTCCACGCTGCTGGTGGTGCGGCAGGAGGCCGTCGCGGTGGTGGAGGACGTCCTGCGCGAGGCGGTGGGCAGCGGTGAGCTGAGCGAGGAGATCGACATCCCGCTGACGGCGGCCGCCCTGGTCGGGATGGTGCTGGTGGCGGCGCTGGACTGGCAGGCGTTCCAGCCGGAGCGCTCGATCGACGAGGTCCACTCGGCGCTGTCCCTGCTGCTGCACGGGCGGGTCAGCGGGCGCTGAGCGAGCGCCGAGCGGACCCTGTGAGGGCGTCTCCCGGAGCAGCCTCCCGGAGACGCCCTCACAGATTCCCGCGGACGCCCTCACGGAATCCCTCGGACGCCCTCACGGAAGTCCTCGCCGCATACGAAGACGCCGGCCGGTGGAGCCCGCATCCCCCGCGGACTCCACCGGACCGGCGTCTTGCGTACTTCCGTCGGACCCGTCCCCCGTGGCCCCGTATGTCCCCCGTGGCCCCCGGGTCCTGACGTCGTGCGCCCCCGTTCCGTCAGGGGCCGCGCCGTTCCGCCGCCCCGTGCCGGCGGTCCGGGCGCCGCGCCCCTTCCGTGGTCACCACTCTTCCGTCCCCGCAGGTCCGGGCCTATCCGCGCAACTACTCATCTCGCCGCCTAGGTACGGGTACTCAGGGCCGTGCACCGGGGCCCGCACGGCCGTCCGGCGGGGTCGTTACGATCTCCTGCGTGTCCGTAATCCCTCTGGTGTTCACAAGTGGCTGGGCGAGCGGGATCAACGCCTACGCGGTGGTCCTGTTGCTCGGCGTCTTCGGCGCGACCGGCGTCTCCGACGAGGTGCCCGCCGCCTTGCAGCGCACCGATGTGCTGATCGTGGCCGGTGTGCTCTTCCTCTGCGAGGTGGTGGCCGACAAGATCCCGTACGTGGACTCGGTGTGGGACACCGCGCACACCGTGATCCGTCCGGTGGCCGGGGCGGTGATCGCCGCGCTGCTCGCCGGGGAGAGCGGTTCGCTGCCGGAGCTGGCGGCCGGTGCGATCGGCGGGTCGACGGCGCTGATCAGCCATCTGGTGAAGGCCGGCACGAGGATGGCGGTCAACACCTCCCCGGAGCCCTTCAGCAACATCGGGATGAGCATCGTCGAGGACCTCGGCGTCGCCGGAGTCGTCACGTTCGCCATATTCAACCCGGTGGCGGCGGCCGTGATCGCCGGTGTGCTGCTGGTGCTCGGGATCGTCCTCGTGGTCTTCCTGACCTCGCGGATCCGCCGCTTCCTGCGCCGCCGGGCCCAGCGCCGCGAGGAGAAACGCCTGGCCGGCGCGGAGGGGCCCCGGCCTCCCGGCTGAGCTGTCGGTGCCGGTCGATAAAGTCACCGGCATGGCACGAATTGCGGTGATCGGCGCCGGGACGGGCGCCATGGCGGCGGCCGCCCGGCTCGCCGTCGCGGGCGACAAGGTGACGGTCTACGAGCGGTCCGCGAGCTACGGCGGCTCGGTGGGCCGCCATGAGCACGAGGGCTTCGTCTTCGACACGGGGCCGGGGCTGCTGCATCTGCCCGCCGTCCAGCGGGACCTCTTCGTCAAGACCGGCAAGGAGTCCCTGGAGCAGTGCGTCACGCTGACCCAGGTCGACCCGGCGAGCCGTCACCTCTTCGCGGACGGCACGGCCCTGTCCCTGCCCAACGCCTCCCGGGCCGGGGTGGCTTCCGCCCTGGACGCGGCGCTCGGGGCCGGCGCCGGGGAGCGCTGGAGCGGATTCCTGGAGCGGGCCCGGGACGCCTGGGACCGGTCGCGGCGGCCGCTGCTGGAGGAGCCGCTGCGGGCGGACCACCAGGTGCTGGGCCGCGACCCGTATCCCGCGCTCAGGCAGCGTCGGCTGCTGCGCACCCGGCAGGCGGCCACCGTGGCGGAGATCGGCGCCTGGGAGCTGGCGGACGCCCGGCTCGCGGCCCTGCTCGACGGGTACGCGCTCTCCTACGGCCTCGACCCGCGCACCGCCCCCGCGAGCGCGGCGCTGCTGCCGTACATGGAGCAGACCTTCGGCAGCTGGTACGTGATGGGCGGGATGCGGGAGCTGGCCCGTGCCGTGTACGAGCGGTGCGTGGCCCGGAAGGTGGGCTTCGTCTTCGGGGCCGAGGTGGTCCGGGTCGTCGAGAAGGACGGCCGGGCGGCGGGCGTGGAGCTGGCGGGCGGCGAGGTGGCCGAGGCGGACCGGGTGGTGCTGGGCGTCCGGCCGCACGCCGGTCTGGTGCCGGCTCAGCAGGTGTGGGGCGCCGGCGATGTGACGGTCCGGCCGGGCCCGGCGGTGCCGGGGCGGTTCGTGGTGCTGCTGTCGCTGCGCGGGGCCCGGGAGGCGGACGCGGTGCACCGGAGCGTGGTGCACAGCGCCGACGGGGCGGCGGAGCAGGAGGCGGTGTTCGGGGGCCGGGTCGCCGCGCACCCCACGGTGACGGTGCTGCGCCCCGACGACCCGGCGACCCGCCCGGACGCGGCGCACGAGGCGGTGACGCTGACGGCGACGGTGGCCCCGCAGGGCCCGGTCGACTGGACGGACCCGGCGGTGCGGCAGCGGTTCGCCGATGTGCTGGTGGAGCGGGCCGAGGCGGCCGTTCCCGGGCTGCGGGAGCGGATCCTGCACACGCAGGTCCGTACGCCTGCGGAGACCGAGGCCGGGACGGGGGCCGAGGGCGGGTCGGTGCCGCCGCCCGCGCTGGCCGGTGCGGGAGGGGCGTATCTGCACCCTGGCAACCTCACCCGGCTGCCGGGGCTGTATCTGGCGGGCGGCTGGTCGCACCCGGGCGGCGGGCTCGCGCACGCCGGGATGTCGGGGACGCTGGTGGCCGGACTCGTGGTGGAGGGCGACGACTTCCGCGGCTCGCGCTAGCCGCCGACCGCCTGCCGTACGACGACGGCAGGCGGCCGGGCCTCCGGCTGCCGCCCCGCGTCAGTAGCGGTACTGCTCGTTCTGGCCGGTGTCGTAGCCCTGTCCGTTGCTCCGGCCGTTGCTCTGGCCGTTGCCCTGGCCGTAGGGAGCGGGCTGCTCGGGCGGTATCGGGGGGTACTGCTCGGCGTCGCGCTGCTGCGGGACCCAGACGCCCCCGGGCGGGGTGTCCGTGGCGTACGCGTCCGTGCCGTGGCTCTGGGCGTAGGGGTCGGCGTAACCCTGCCGGCCGCCCTGGCTGTCGTAGCCGTTGCCGTAGGCCTCGTAACCGCCGTAGGAGGCCGCCGCGGTGGTGGTGCCGATGTACGGGTCGGAGTAGGCGGCGTAGCTCTGCCGGTCCGTCCCGTAGTCGTACGGTCCCGCGTAGGCGTCCTGGTTCTGCTGCTGGTCGTAGCCGGCGTACGGGTCGTAGGCGGCGAACTGCGGCTGGGCCGCGGGGTCCGCCTCGTACGGCTGCTGGTCCGGGCCGGGGTGGCCGGAGCCGTTCGCCTGGTGACCGGGGTCGCTGTACACGCCGTACTGGCCGGTGTCGTCGGGCAGCGGCTGCGGCTCGTACACGGAGGCGGGGGCGTCGAACGCGGTGGAGGGGGCCCCCGCGTGGCCGAAGGAGTCGAAGCCGGCCTCGGTGGCGGGGTCCGAGACCTCCAGGTCGGAGACCTCCAGCGTGGGCTCCTTGGCGGCCGCGCGCTCCCCGCGGCGACGTCGGCTCTCGCCCGGACTGCCGCCTATGGCCCAGCCGGTGGAGAAGCCGCGCCGGAAGGAGAGCGTCACGAAGGTCTGTCCGGTGGCGAAGGCGAGCGCCCCGACGACGATGACCGCGCGCGAGCCGAGCAGGACCCCGATGACCACGGTGAGGAAGCCGCCGAAGGCCAGGAGCCGCCAGCGCAGCCGCGCCTTGTACTGCAGCAGCACCTCACCCAGCAGCCACAGTGCCACCAAGCCGAATGCGATGTAGAGGACCGTCCAGCCCACGCCCGCCCCCTCCTGCGGCCGCAGCCGCTCGGGGGCGGGTACGGCCGGTCACGACTGCTTGTGCAGTCCGAGATTTTCGTAGATCTCGAGCGTTGCCGTCGAGTTGTTGAGCGTGATGAAGTGCAGTCCGGGTACACCCTCGGACAGCAGTTTCGCGCAGAACTCCGTTGCGAACTCGATGCCAATGGAGCGTACAGCGGCCGGATCGTCCTTGACCGCGAGGATGCGCTCTTTCAGCGGCTCAGGCACGGTCGCGTTGCTGAGCTGCGAGAATCTTTCCAGTTGTTTCACACTGGTGAGCGGCATGATTTCGGGAATGACCGGCGTTTCACAACCGGCAGCGACCACTCGGTCACGCATCCGGAGATAGTCCTCCGGGCGGAAGAACATCTGGGTGATCGCGTAATCGGCCCCCGCCCGGCACTTGTCGACGAAATGACCGATGTCGGTGTCCCAGTCGGTGGAGCGCGGGTGCATCTCGGGGAATGCGGCGACGCCGACGCAGAAGTCGCCGGACTCCTTGATGAGGCGGACGAGGTCGGCCGCGTACTTCACGCCCTGCGGGTGCTCGATCCACTCGCCCATCGGGTCGCCGGGCGGGTCGCCGCGGACCGCGAGGATGTTCCTGATCCCGGCGTCGGCGTACTGGCCGATCATGTTGCGCAGTTCGGCGATCGAGTGGCTGACCGCGGTGAGGTGGGCGACCGGGGTGAGCGTGGAGTCGGCGGCGATCTGCTGGGTCGCCCGCACCGTCCCGGCCCGGGTGGAGCCACCGGCTCCGTAGGTGACCGAGACGAAGCTCGGGCGCACCGCCTCGATCCGGCGCAGCGCGTTCCAGAGGTTCCGCTCACCCTTTTCCGTCTTGGGCGCCCAGAACTCGAAGGAGTACGAGGCTTTGCCGGTCGCGAGCAGGTCACGCACCGTGCGTGCGTGGTCCGTCCTGGTGGAAGCTGTCCCAAGGGCCATAGGGCGAGATTAACCAGGGGGTGGTCACTCTCCCAACCAGAGCGACCGGGATTGTCATGTTTCGCCATTTTGTCGTCCACCCCTTGGGACGACGGCGTCTCGAACCCGGGTGGCGTCCGACGCGAAAAGGCTGCTCAGAGCGTGTGCGAGCGGACCCTCTTCGCCAGGTCGGCGGTGGCGGCCGACGGGTCGTCCGCCTCGGTGATCGCCCGGACGACCACGATCCGGCGGGCTCCGGCCTCCAGCACCTCGTCCAGGTTCCCCGCGTCGATCCCGCCGATCGCGAACCAGGGGCGCGGCTGCTCCAGGGAGGCCGCGTACCGCACGAGGTCCAGGCCGGGGGCGTGCCGGCCGGGCTTGGTGGGGGTGGGCCAGCAGGGGCCGGTGCAGAAGTAGTCCACGCCCTCCTGGGCGACGGCGGCGTCCACCTCGGACTCGGCGTGCGTGGAGCGGCCGATCACCGGGCCGGTGCCGATGATCGCGCGGGCGGCGCCCACCGGCAGGTCGCCCTGGCCCAGGTGGAGGACGTCGGCGCCGATGGCGTGGGCGACGTCGGCGCGGTCGTTGACCGCCAGGAGCTTGCCGTGGCGCCGGCAGGCGTCGGCGAAGACCGCGAGGTGGTCCAGCTCCTCGGCGGCCTCCATGCCCTTGTCCCGGAGCTGGACGATGTCGACGCCGCTGGAGAGCACGGCGTCCAGGAAGGCCGGGAGGTCGCCCTGGGTCCTGCGGGCGTCCGTGCACAGATAGAGCCGGGCGTCGGACAGCTGCTCGCGAGGCGTGGGCATGGTGGAGTCCCCCCGTGGTCGTGGCGGGGCACGGGCACCGCTGTCCGCGGGGCCCGTGCGCCGCTTCCTGTCGTGTCGGTCAGACGGCGAGCGCCTGGGCTCGGCGCTTCACCTCCGTACCGCGATTCTCGCTCAGCGCCTGTGCGGGGGTGCCGGGCAGGGTCGGGTCGGGAGTGAAGAGCCACTCCAGCATCTCTTCGTCGGAATAGCCGTCGTCCCTCAGGAGGGTCAGGGTGCCGGAGAGGCCCTTGACCACCTTGTCGCCGTCGATGAAGGCGGCAGGCACCTGAAGCGTCCGGTTCTCACCACGGCGTACGGCGATGAGCTGGCCTTCCTTGACCAACTGCCGTACACGCGTCACCTCGACATCGAGCTTTTCCGCGATGTCGGGGAGGTGGAGCCAGGCGGGGACGAGAGCATCGGTCCTTGCGTCAATCTCGGTCACAAGGACAAGCGTGCCATCCAGGACTGACAGCCGGTAGCCGGGCCGACCGTACGGGGGTCGCGCGGGCCGGCCCCCCCCCCGGCGGCCCGGGGCACACCCGGCGGGGGTGTGGAAGGTGTACGCGGGGGGGTGTTCGGGATG
>NZ_JBEYKR010000068.1:0-36741 GCF_040703535.1 Streptomyces sp. NPDC007346 | reverse complement strand
GTGTGTTTCTGGTGGGACGGGGGCTTTGTGTCTTCCCCCGGGCGGGGGGGGGGGGGGGGGGGGGGGCCCCCCCCCCCCCCCCGACCCGCGGAAACGTGACGGTCGACCATCAGGTCCCGCTCCTTGGGGCGTGAAGACCACGTGGTGGACGCGGAGATGTTGTCGGTGCGGACCAGATCCACCCACCTCGGGTTGCACTGAAAGGCCCAGGGCTCGGTGACCTTGAAGGTCGCGTCGAGGACGTGCTTGCCCTTCAGCTTGGCGGGCGAGAACTCGAAGTAGAGACGCTGGACGTATCCCGGACCGCAGTAATAGCCCTTCCACGTACCGCATTTGCCGACGCCCTTGCCCAGACCGTCGTCACCGTTCGACCAGCCGTAGGACTCATACCCATCGGAACGGAGCAAGGTTCGCTCGGCCTCGCCCCAGGTCACGAGCGGGTCGATGAACAGCGGAAACGCGGACGGCTTGGTCTGGCTCAGCATGGAGGCGTCTGGCACCACCGTCAACGAGCCCTTCGCGACGCGCACCTCCATCCGGGCCACCTTGTCACCCTGGCCGGGCTCGACGCCCTTGCCCGAGTCGGATGCCTCGTTGCCGGCGCGAGTGCCCGCTTCGGCCGTCGCCCTCGGAGAGGATGACCTTGCCTGCACGGCGTCGGCCGAACCCCCGGAATCCCACATCCGGGCTGGTGGCGCGCGGAACACGGTCCGACCCGAGCCGTCCACGGCTATGAGATTCCCGGCCGCACCCTTCCGGATGGCCAGCCCTTCCGTTTGCAGACCGAACGTCAGCTCTTCCAGCCGCGGGTGCTTCGCCGCCTCCGGAGTCTTCACGACCAGGACGTGCTGAAAGCTCTCCGCGGTCGCGTTGACCCGCAGGTCGACATCGGGAAGGACATCCCGATAGAGCGCGGTGGATTCCTCTAGCACCGGTTCCGGCAGGGAGTCGGGCCAGTGAACGGCCAAGGATCGCCCCTGGTCGACGATGGAGGCCAGAGGTCTCGCCTTCCCTCCCCCGGAGAAGGACATGGCAGCGGCGGACGCCTCAGGACCGACAGCTCCGTCTGCCCGACGCACCAAAGTGGTGTCGGGCTCAACCCAGCCGCCGGACTTGGCCGCCCGCACGGGCACTGTGGAGTGCTCCAGCGTGAATGTCATCCCGTCCGGGTTGGCGAACACCGTTGAGTAAGCGGTGCGGTCACCGGTTACCTCGACGCGTTGCCCCGAGTTCTTGGCCTCCCGCAGCAGACGCTCTTCCTCCGTCCGCGCAGACGCCGCGGCTTCCCGTCCAGCACCGGCAGCTTTGTCCTGGAGCGAACCGGCCTGGGCAGCCGATGCCGGCAGCACGCCCGAGGCGATCGTCACCAGCGTCGTCGCCAGAACGGCCACCGTAGTTGAGCGGATGAACCTTCGTCTTCCCCTGCGTGTAGCCGTCCCATGAAACGACCACCCTCCCGTGCGCACAGCGAGCCCCCCTCACAAGAACTTCACAAAGAACGCATGATCAAACCAAGATTGACCGTGATCGGTCAACGGCAAAATCAAGTCACTGGACAGCGAGCGGGCAGGGGATGGAATCGCTGTCGCCGTGCGTCGAGATGCCGCCTCGAAGCCGTCACCGTCCTGGCCCGCGCCGCAGGCGACCACCTCAGCGTGTTGCGGAATCGGCGACGTCACCCGCGGGCGTTGGCGCCGAGCGGGTCGAAGTCCCGCGCGCCGAGAGTTGCACGGCCCGGGGCGCCGTCATCCGCCCCAAAGTCACCCTGCGCCTCCTCGGCCAGGTCCGCGTGAGGGGGCGGCCAAGATCTCGGCAAATGCTATTTCTGACGCAAAAGTGAACGCCTGTAAGGGGGTGCAGACGATCGAGCTCGGCTGGAATCGGGGTGATCGGACGCTGGGCCAGCGTGGGCCGTCAGCGGGGCTCGCAGCGCCTCTTGCCGCTCGCTCCTCGGGGGCTTCAGTGCTTGGGGCCGCGGTATTACGGCGTAATACTGTCGCCCTGAGGGGTCATCAGGGTATTAACTAACTTGTTGGTGCTGAAGTCGATCTATGACGTTAGTAAGGTATGCACATGACTTCGTCTGACGCAGGCGACCGCGAGAAGGTCGTCTCCAAGCTGCCCCCCACCCTGCAACAAGCCCTGAAGGTCCGCGCCGCCCAGCACGGCACCGACATCCAGCATGCTGTCGAAGCAGGCATCACCGCGTGGCGCCGGCTCGGAGCGAACCTCCCCGCTGCCGACACAGGAGGCGCGAAGCCGTTCGCCACCTTCCTCCCGCCAGGCCAGTGGGACGAGTTCCGCGAGGCCTGTACCTCCCGCGGGGTTTCGCTCATCCAAGGGCTCACGCAGTCCGTACTGTTCTGGCTCGACACCAACCCCGCCCCCGGTGTCGTCCGCCCGGAGCACCCCAAGCGGATCATCACCTGCAACCAGAAGGGCGGCGTAGGCAAGACCGCGGTCGCCGCCGGCGTCGGTGAAGCCTTCGCGGAGGACAGCGATCAACTGCACCTCGTTCGCATCTCCAAGCACTTCGCCGCCGCCCTCGTCGAGCCCGATAAGGAACCTGCCTCCCCGCTCGACTACGAGGACCTCCCCGGGCTCGGACTCCGCGTTCTCCTCGTCGACTTCGACCCGCAGTGCCACCTCACCAACCAGCTCGGTCACGACGCGCTGCCCATCGAGGGCGACTCCCTCACCAAGCACATGGCCGGCGAAGCCAAGGGCGACCTCAAGGACCTCATCGTTCCCATCGAGGACCCGCGCTTCGGCGACCGGCTGCATCTGCTGCCCGCGTGCACCGACGCGTTCCTCCTCGACGTGAAGCTCTCCAGCGTCCGGGCCCGCGAAGCAGCCCTCGAACGCGTCCTCGGAACGATCGAAGGCGACTACGACGTCATCATCATCGACTGCCCCCCGAGCCTCGGCCTCAGCATGGACGCAGCCGCCTACTACGGACGCCGCCGCGACGGAGAAGCCCCCGGCAACTCCGGCATCCTCATCATCGTCCAGGCCGAAGACAGCTCCGCCGACGCATACGGACTCCTCACCCACCAGATCGAGGACCTCCGCGCCGACATGCACCTCGAACTCGACTACCTCGGCATCGTCGTCAACCACTACGACGCCCGCCGCGGCTACATCGCAACCTCCTCCCTCCAGTCCTGGATCGACATAAAGGACCCACGGGTCGTCGGCGTCATCGGAGACCTCAAGGAACAGAAAGAAGCCGTCCGTCTGAAGCGGCCCCTCCTCGCCTACGCCCCCCGCTGCGACCAGGCCCTCGGCATGCGCGCACTCACCAGGGAGATCTCATGAGCAAGGCAGACACCCTGCGCGCGAGCGCATCCTTCGGCCAAGCCAGGGGAGGCATCAGCGCCCGTCGCGCCGCGATCGAAGCCGCCGCCACCGCCCCCACCGACGGCGCTCCCCCACCGCTCAAGCTCCCCGTGGACGTCATCAGCCTCAACCCGGCCAACCCCCGTGAAGAGCTGGGTGACCTGACCGACCTCGGAGCGAGCCTCCGCGACCACGGGCAGAAGACCGCCATCAGCATCATGAGCCGGTTCGCCTACCTCGAGGGCAACCCCGACCGGAAGAACGACCTTGAGGAGGGAACCAAGTACGTCGTCATCGACGGCAACACACGCCTCGCGGCCGCTCGCGAAGCAGGCCTCACCGAGATCAAGGTGATGCTGGACGATGAACTCGGCAGCAATCCCGACGAGATCCTCGAGTCCGCGTTCGTCGCGAACGTCCACCGCCAGGACCTTGACCCCCTCGACGAAGCGAAGGTTCTCCAGCAACTACTTGCCATCCACAAGACCCAGGACGCTCTCGCCGCCCGCCTCCACCGCTCCCAAGGATGGGTGTCACAGCGCCTGGCCCTGCTCGGCCTGACGCCGGAGCTGAAGGAGAAGCTGCAATCCGGCGAGGAGTCCGCAGCACTGTTGCGGCGTGTGGGAAAGAAGAAGCCAGAAGAGCAGGAAGCGCACCTCCGCCAGCTCAAAGCGAAGGAACAGGCGGCTCCACGGAGGAAGGCAGCGCCGAAGCCTCCGGCCATTCCGGCTCCCGCTCCCCCGGCTCAGGATCATTACGCCGTAATGAAGCCCGCCTCCGGCAGCGATGACCCTGTGGATGCTGGAAACGTCGCAAACGAATCCTCAAACGCGGATGCAGGGGCCGTCGACAGCGAGGAGGTGTCTTCCTCCGCACAGTCCCGGCAGAGGGGCGAGGCACTCATGGACGCTGCGTTCGCCCAACTCAACGCCGAGCAGCGGAGCGCATTCATCCTCCGCTACTTCCAGCGGAGCGCTGGGGTTGAGGCCGTCACAGCGGATATGCGAGGAGACCTTCCTGCCGATGCGCGAAACTCGCTCGCAGATATCCTCCAGCAGATCGCGACAGGCCTGCGCACGGGGACGTAGCCGCCGCACGGCGGCGAAGGACTCAGCGCACGGCAGATGGCGGGCTCCACCGATGGGGGGCCCGCCATCTACGTCTGGTTCACGCGACTACTCGCTGAGAGCCCGTCACCCGTCTCGGAGCCGCATCAGCCGCGTATGACCGGACCGGCAGGAACGCTCTGCGGCTTGCTCAATCAGTGAGGTTTCCCCGGCGGGGCCACGGCCCTTCGAAAGCTGGCCCGCAGTTGTCAGGCAGGTGGGCCACCACCAACGCGGCCGCCTCTTGCGGGGTGAGCGATTCCCCCAGGACGCGCTTCGACGCGTGCAGGGGTGCATACACGGTGCACGCTTGCACGTCGCCCACGATGAACGGCAGGTCGTTGCTCCACGGGAACTCCGTATTCCGGTGAAAGGTGAGCGCCCCATGGCTGGGAAACGGGAACAGGGCCCGCAGCCGAGGTTCGGCGTAGGCAGCCGCTATCACTGCGGGCTCACCCCTCCGCGCGCCGGGAAGCCTGTCCACTATCTCGCGCCACGTCCTCTCGAGCAGGGTCTCCTCAGCCATCCCGCGATCATGACGCCCCGAGACAGGTCATCACAACCCGTCTCATCGGGATGGCTGAGCCCGGACGAGACGTTCCCGCGTGGGTCAAACTTTGCTGTAGCTGCTCAGCTCTTGGTGAGATGGTCATCTCGGCAGAGCCTGGATGCCAGGCTTCGCCTTCTCTGCGGAATTATTACGCCGTAATGACGTGCTCTGAGTCGGTGACAGCTGGGGAAGTACGGAGTACCGCTCGCGGAGACCGGCCCGGCCGGCCTCGCCGCCATCATTGAGGATCCGGTCAACCCAACAGTCGAACGTGACGGTGACGGGGCGCGTCGGCACTGACGATCGGGCACCAGCGGGCAGGAGAGCGCGACACCGAAGCGTGGGATGCAGCTCTCTTTCAGTGGCCGAATATGGGGAACGGGCATGCCCCATGCCTTGAACGCAGCGGGGACATCTTTGTCGCCGGTGACGATCAGGAACTCTTCTGGATCTGCGAGTTGGAGGACGTCACGTAACCAGGCGCTGTCGCTCGCGCCCGTCTTAGTGCCCGTCGTTGGGTCGCTGCCTCCCTTGGTCTTCGCCGGGGGGCGCTGGAGAATCTGGTCCTTCAGCCCTTCGACTGCGCTGGGGCCCGTGAGCGCGATGACTCTCACGTGAGGGATGGCGGAGAGGTTCGCCAGCACCGTGGCGATCACGTCGTCGCGAGACGCGTACCCAGATGGCGCTGGTACTTCGAGGCCTGCGCTCTGCAGCTGCTTGCGTTGGTTCCGGGTTGGCTGTTCACGAACTCCCAGTCGCGAACAAGATGTTCCGCCCATTCCCAGGCGACGGGCTCCGGCACCCACGTCTCGATCTCCATGCCAGCAAGACGCTTTGCCCAGCGTCCGAGCTGATCAAAGTCCGGCCGCGCGTGTCCATACGCGTTGGCGTCGAAGACAACTGCCCGGAGCTTCTCACGGCCTTGGGGTGTGAGCCGGGTCTGAGCTTGGTCCGCCCGTCGCGGTTGTTGATTGCGTGCCATGTCGGGGTCCTCTCCCAGCTCCGCATGGCCGCGCAGTCTGTCCCGGCAAGAACACCGCGTTGCCTCACCACCAGCGTCGCGATCGACACTCTGAACCGCCCAGAGCGGCCACCTCTCAGTCAGTGGTCCTGAGGCAGCTCATTCGCGATGCTCGATGTTCCCCCTGATGCCCAGCGGAGCGGAGGCTGTGGCGGATGCTCCACGAGACCTGCGCTAGCTCCGAGGAGGTCCTCGGAGTGAACATCGAGGACCTCGACCTCGCTGCCCGCTCCAGCCCAAGGGTGACCGGGCAGGAGCGGGCAGTGAGGGCACGGGCAGGAGGACTTCGAGCCGGAGACCGTCACCTGGGACACGGGCACCGCCCTGCTCCTGCCTCAACTCCTCAAGGACCGCACCCGGGGCCCGGTGTTCGCCACCCACCGCCGTCCCGGCCCGGGGAAGGTCCTCAGATACCCGGCCCGGGGAAGGTCGAGGCAGCTCCGGCGACGCCGGAGCCGTAGCGGGTCGCGGCCTTGTCGAGCGCGGTTTCGAGACGGCGGAGCTTGTCGTCGCGCTGATCGAGAGTGAGCTGGTGGACAGTGTCCTCGGCGGGCCGGAGGCGTTCTGCGCGCAGGGCGAGGGCGCGGACGCGGGCGCGCTGGAGGCCGAGGCCAGTGAGGAGTTCGTGGGCAGTGGTCGCCAGTGCGGGGGTGTGGGCGGTGGGTTCGGTGAGGCTGCGGTTTCGGGTGGTCTGGGTGCGGTCGGCGTAGGTGACGGTGAGCGTGAGCGCCTGGGCGATCTCGCCGCTCGTGCGCAGTCGGCCGCCGAGCTCCTGGACCAGGCCGAGCACCGCGCGCTGGTGCCGGTCGGAGTCGAGTTCGTCGCGGTCGAAGCGGTGACCGGCGCTCATGCTTCTGGGGGCTGCTCCCGGGACGACTGCGCGTTCGTCGATCCCGTGGGCCCGTTCGGATGCCAGCCGTGCCGCGGTAGTCCCGAGGATGCGCTGGAGGGTGGAGAGCTGAGTGTCGGCGATGTCGCCGACACTGGTGATGCCGTAGCGAGCGAGGGTGCGGGCAGTCTTGGGTCCGATGCCGGGGAGGGCGGAGGCCGGTTTGGTGCGCAGGAACGCGGCGATCTCGTACGGGTCGTCCTGGACCACGGTTGCGGCTCCCGGCGGGGTGATGTCGGCGGCCATGGCCGCGATGGAGCGGGTGGGGCCGGCCCCGGCGGAGCACTGGACGCCGTGGAGGGCGAGCAGCCGCAGCCGGAGCACGGCGACCAGGCCCTCGACGTCCCGGCCCCAGTAGGTCAGGGCGCCGGTGAGGTCGACGTATGCGGACCAGTCGGCGGGCTGGGGCTCGACACGGGAGGTGATCCCGTCGACGACCGTGAGCAGCTGCCCGTACAGCTCGTCGGTCCGTTCGGCGGGGTGGAAGTGGATCCGCAGGATCGCGCGCGGCCGCGACCTGGTGGTGTTCATCCTGGGCTCCCGGGGCTTTTGTGGCCGAGGCGGGTGAGGTCGGCCGAGCGGGTTCCGGCGGGCTGGAGGTCGCTCCAGGGGTGCAGGCGGGCGCCCGCGGTGCCGTCGGGAATCGTCCGAGCGGGCGCGGGTGCGGGTTGGGCGGGTGTGGGGGAGGGGTCTTGGCCGAGGAGGTCGAGGACGGCCTGGGGTCCGTGGGTGGCGCGGGCGGTCGCGAGCTGGTCGAGGTCCCAGGCCATCTCTCCGACGACGGTGCGTCGGGGGCCGCGGGCTTCGACGGTGCCGCGTACGAGGAGCAGGCCGTGGTGGAAGACGGTGTGCGCGCAGCGTTCGTGGGAGTCCTCGAAGAAGGCGAGGTCGACGAGACCGGAGCCGTCTTCGAGGGTGACGAAGATGATCCGTTTGCCTGAGGCGATGGGCGGGGTCTGGGTGGAGGCGCGGACGCCGGCGACCAGGACGCGCTGTCCGGGGTGCATCGCCCGCAGGTGCTTCGAGTCAGTGGCGCCGATCTCGCGCAGGAGGCGGTGGTGGTCCTCCATGAGGTGCCGGGAGACGTCGATCTTGAGGACGCCGAGCTCGGCGTCCAGGCGTTCGCGGGCGGTCATCTCCCGCAGCCCTGACGACCCGGCGGCGAGCGGGGTGGAGGCGAGCGGCAGCTGCCCGGCCCCCGGCCGGGTACGGGCCTGACGGTGGATCTCGGCTGCCTGGAGCAGTAGGTCCCGCCGTGTTGCTTCGCCCTTTATCTGGTCGAGGGCGCCGATGCTGATGAGGCGTTCGACGGTGGGGAGCTTGGGGTGGGCGCGGGCGTAGAAGTCCTGGAGGGAGGTGTAGGGCTGGCCTGCGGTGATCCGGGCGACCTCGTCGTCGGAGATGCCGTGGACCGTGGACAGGGAGATCCTTACACCCCACCCCGATCCGGTCCGCTCGACGGCGTACTGGGCTTGGGAGGTGTTGATGTCGACGGGCAGGACGGGGACGTCGTGGCGGCGGGCGTCGGCGACGATGACCCGGGCCGGCCACATGCCCGGGTCGTGCTCCAGCAGCCCGGCGTAGAGCGCGGCGGGGTGGTGGGCCTTGAGCCAGGCGGACTGGAGCGCGGGCACGGCGAACGCGACGGCGTGCGCGCGGCAGAATCCGTACGCGCCGAAGGAGGAGACGACGTCCCAGACCTCGTCGAGCACCGCCGGGCTGTACCCGCGGGCCCCGGCCTGCTGCCGGAACCAAGCCTCGACCTTCGGCAGCCGCTCCTTGTCGCTGAGGGCGCGGCGGGCTACTTCGCCCAGGGCGCGGTCGCAGCCGGTCATGACCGCGAGGATGTCGATGATCTGCTCGTGCCAGATCGTCACCCCGTACGTATCGCGCAGGACCGGCTCCAGGTCCGGGTGCGGGTACGCGGGTGCGGCGCCGTGGCGGGCGGCGATATAGAGGGCGGGCATCCCGCCCTGCACGGGCCCCGGGCGGAACAGCGAGATGTCGGCGATGACGTCCTGCGGGCCGCGGGGCTGGAGCCGGCCGACCAGGTCCTGCTGGCCGGGGGACTCCAGCTGGAACATCCCCACCGTGTCCGAGGCCTGGATGAGAGCGAAGGCGAACCGGTCGTCCAGGGGGACGTGGTCGGGGTTGTCGAGGTCGATCGCCCGGCCGGTGGTGCGGCGGATCTCGGTGACGGCGTGCGCCATCGCCGACTGCATCCGCACGCCGAGGACGTCGAGCTTGAGCAGGCCGAGGTCTTCGACGTCCTCCTTGTCGGCCTGGAGCATGGGGTACTCGCCACCGGGGGTGGGCTGGACCGGTAGCCGGTCCAGCAGGCTGGTGTTGGAGAGGATCACGCCGCACGGGTGCATCGCGATCCCGCGCGGCAGAGCGTCCAGCCCTTCGGCGAGTTCCCACAGCGGCCCGTACCGCCCGGCCTCGGCCGCGAGCTCCCGCAGCTCGGGCAGCTCGGACAGCGCGGAGCGGATGTCGCAGGCCCGGATGTGCGGGAACGACTTCGCGATCCGGTCCACGGTGGCCGGGGCGATCCCGAGGGCGAGGCCGGTGTCCCGCAGGGCGTGCCGGGCCCGGTAGGTCTCGGGCATCCCGGTGACCGCCACCCGCTCCCGCCCGAACCGGTCGATGATCTTGTCGTAGACCTCCAGCCGGCGCGCGGACTCCACGTCGATGTCGATGTCCGGCAGCGAGGAGCGGCGCTCGGACAGGAACCGCTCGAAGAGCAGGTTGTGCTCCAGCGGGTTCGCGGTGGCGACGAAAAGCGAGTGGTTGACCATGGAGCCGGCGCCGGAACCGCGGGCGGCGACCCGGATGCCCATGTCCCGCACGTCCGCGACGACCTGGGCCACGGCGAGGAAGTACGGCTCGTAGTGCAGCCGGCCGATCACGCCGAGCTCGTAGTCGAGCTGGTCCATCGAGCGGCGGTCCCGGTCGAGGCCGCGGGCGGCCATGCCGCTCTCGCACCGCTGCCGCAGCAGCCGCATCGCCCCGTTCGCACCCGCCTCCGCGCCGACCACGGACGGCTCGGGGAAGTGCGGCACGCCGAGCCCCAGATCCCTCACCGGATCGACCTCGCACGCCTCCGCGACGCCCACGGTGTCCGCGATCAGCTGCACGGCCCGCGCCCGGCCGCCCCCGGCGGCGGCCGCCACCCGTTCCGCGATCTCGGTCATCGCGGGCCCGTCCTTGAGCCAGCGTTCCCCGCAGTCCAGCCGCCGCCGGTCGACGGGCCGCAGGAGGCGGGCCGCGTCCAGCACGTCCGCGACCCGGTGCTGGGACTGGTCGGCGTACCGTACGGCGTTGGTCAACACCGCGGGGATACCGAGGCGGTCGGCGAGCGCCAGGGTGTGCGCCGCAAGGCGTATCGATCCCGGGCCGGTGCCGGACCGGCCCCAGCACACGATCTCCAGCCGCAGCCCGCCACCGACGGTCTCCTGCCACGGCGCCAGGAGCCGTTCGGCGATATCCGGGCGACCACCGGCGAGCGCCCGCAGCGGCTCCGAGACCGGGCCAAGCAGCACCACCAGCCCCTCACCCGCGTACCGGCCGAGCACCTCCCACGAAGCCGCCGGCGGCGCACCCGCAGCGAAGGCCTCCGCGTGCACGGCGGACACCATCCGGCACAGCCGTGCCCACCCGCCCGCGTTCCGGGCCAGGAACGTCGCCCGGAATGGTGCCTCTGCTACATGGGCCCCGCCGCGCACCGGGGTCCGGCGGCGGGTCTTGGCCGAGGGCACATGAGGGGCGGTGCCGAGGTCGACGCCGAACAACGGCTTCACGCCGGCGGCCGTGGCCGCCTTCGCGAAGCGCACCGTGCCGGTGACCATGTCGCGGTCGGTCAGCGCCAGCACCCCGATCCCGCGCTCGGACGCCCGGGCGACGAGGTCAAAGGGATGCGAGGCACCGTAGCGGGCCGAAAACCCACTGCTGACATGCAGGTGAGGGATGCTTTCCCGCACGACACCCTCCGCCCATAACCCCCAAAGTTTTACTAATCGAACGCTTCTCCATCGACTGTATCGAACATTAATTCGAACATGCGAGTTGAAGGCTCGTGAATTTCAGCCAGCAGAGTCGGTGCACGATGTGCGCGCACGACGCATGGAGCGGCCCGGCTCCAGCGCACCTCAGGTCAGGTCGTCGGGTGTGAGGTCGGGGCGTAGTCGGTGCCAGGAGGGGTGGCGCAGGCGTCCGGCACGGGTGCGGGAGGTGTAGCGGACCTCGCCGACGAGCTGGGGGAGTACCCACCGGGCCCCGGCCACCGGCGGGACCTGCGCGAAGGGGCAGACGGCGGCGGCCGCGTCCTGGAGGAGTTCGGCGAGACGGGTGCGTTCGGCTTGGCTCCAGCCGGTGCCGACGCTGCCCGCGTAGTGCAGCAGCCCGTCGTGCCGCTCGCCGATCAGGACGGCACCGGGCAGGCCGGTCAGCTGGCCCCGTCCGGGGACCCACCCGCCGATCACGACATCGGCGAGCCGGTGCACCTTGATCTTCACCCAGGCCTTCGAGCGTGCCCCGGGCTCGTACCGGGAGGTGAGCCGCTTCGCGATCAGCCCCTCCAGCCCGGCGCCCCGGGCCATCTCCCACGCCTCTGCGCCATGTCCGGTGATTGCCGCGGGTGTCGACCAGGCGGGCCCGGCCAGCCCGAGACCTTCCAGTAGTCCCCGCCGCTCCGCGTACGGCAGTTGGGTCAGGAGCCGGCCGTAGAGGTGGACGACGTCGAAGAGCATCAGGTGCGCGGGCACCCGGCCCGCCATGCGCGCCGCCTTCGCGGGTGAGCCGGCGAGGCCCATCCTCTGCTGGAGGCGCTCGAAGTCGCTGTGGCCCTGCTCGTCGAGCGCGACGATCTCCCCGTCCAGCACAGCGCTCCGCGATCCGAGGGCGTCGGCGAGCGGGAGGAGTTCGGGGTAGGCGGCGGTGATGTCCGTACCTGAACGTGCGCGCAAGAGGATGGTGCCGTCGCCCGGCAGGTAGACCATGGCCCGCTGGCCGTCCTGCTTCACCTCGAACGCCCACCGGTCCTCCACCCCCGCCAGCGGCAGCGGGCCGGGCGTTGCGAGCATCGGCTCGATCCTCGGCAGCACGGCACCCGCAGCAGCAGCAGCAGGAGGAGGGTCAGGAGGCACTGCGCTTCTTCGCGGCCGACTTCTTCGCCGGCTTCTTCGACGCCGTGGACTTCTTCGACGCGGCCGTCTTCTTCGCCGGTGTCTTCCGGGAGGTCTTCTTCGACGGCCGCATCTCGTGCACGGTGGCGTCCTCGCCATCCTCACCGCGGGATTCCTTCGCGGCCTTGACGGACGCGTTCAGGGCGGCCATCAGGTCCACGACCTCGCCCTTCTCCTGCTTCCCGTCCTCGGCCAGGGCGGGAACGGGCTTGCCCTCCGCCTTCGCCGCGATGATGTCCTCCAACGCCTCGCGGTACTCGTCGTGGAAACCGGACAGGTCCTCGATCGTCATCCCTTCGGCCAGCTGGAGCGCCTGCTCGATCTCCTCCTCGCTGACCTCGACCTCGCGCGGGGCGAGTTCGTCGGGGTTGCGGACCTCGTCGGGCCACTTCATGGAGTGCAGCACGATCGCGCCTTCCCGGATCCGCAGCAGGCCCAGGCGCTCACGGCCGTGCCACGCGAACTTCGCCACCGCCACCTTCGAGGACCGCTCCAGGGCTTTGCGCAGCAGGGTGTAGGGCTTGGCGGCGACCTGTCCGTCGGCGGCCAGGTAGTAGGAGTCGCTGATGCGGACCGGGTCGATCGTGTCGGCGTCGACGAACGCGGCGATCTCGATCGCCTTCGCCGTCGGCAGCGGCATCTGCTCGAGTTCCTTGTCGGTCACGGGGACTGTTTGGTCCTTCGCGATCTGGTAGCCCTTGCCGATCTCGTCCTGGGACACGACCTCGTCGTCGAGCTCGCAGACCTTCCGCGTCCGCACACGGCCCATGTCCGCCAGGTGCACCCGGTGGAAGTGGACGTCGTGGTCCTCGGTCGCGGACACGATCTTCACGGGAATCGTGACCAGCCCGAAGCTGATAGCACCGGCCCACAACGGTCGCGGCATCTCTTCCACCTCCAGGGCCCCTGCGCCGCTGCTCGGCGAGGGAAGGGCCGGGAACGCCCGGTCGGAAGCCCGGGCTGGCTACGTCGTACTCCTGATCCTCACGCTGTGCAGGGGAGCCTGCATCTCCACCCCAGCACCGACAGCAGACGATCGGCCCGCGTCCCGGCGCCCGAGTGAGCGCCGGACAGCGGAAGCGTTCCTGCGGTGAACCTTCTCGCCCGCGCGGGTGACCCCGGGGGCCGCGGCCCGCGGGTGACCCCGGGGGCCGCGGCCTTCGCCACGGGTGGGCGGGGCCGGTACACAGCGGTAGTGATCAAGAACATCGTGCGCGGACTCAGCGCGCTCTCCCTCGCCCTCATTCCTCTCCTCTCGGCTCCCGCCGCGCAGGCCGCCCCCGCACCCGAAGTGACGACGCTGGCCGACGCCGTCGGCCTGGTGAAGATCACGGAGGAGGACCGCACCGGATACACCCGCAGCAAGTTCAAGCACTGGAACTCCGGCGAGGAAACCTCCGACGGGTGCCACACCCGCAACGAAGTCCTCATCGCCGAGGCGGTCGTCGCGCCGACGGTCCAGGCCGGCTGCAAGCTGACCGGAGGCACCTGGCGCTCGTACTACGACGGCCAGGAGGTCACCAACGCCGGTGCGTTGGACATCGACCACCTGGTCCCGCTCGCCGAAGCCTGGGACTCCGGCGCCTCAACCTGGACCGCGACGCGGCGTGAGGCGTACGCGAACGACCAGGGGTCGGAGATCTCTCTCGTCGCGGTGACCGCACGCACCAACCGGCAGAAGTCGGACCAAGACCCGGCCGACTGGATGCCGCCGTCCCCGGAGGCACAGTGCCGGTACGTAGGTGAGTGGGTGTCGACCAAGCTCCGCTGGCAACTCACCGCCGACGACCGCGAACTCGAAGCGCTGAAGGTGTTCGCCGAAGGCCCGTGCGAGGACACCATCGTCCGCTACACACCGGCTGCCTGATTCCGCCCGCTGCCTCGGCGACTGTGGCTGCTCGACGGCCGTAAAGCGGATTCGTCCTGGGTGGGAAGCTCGCGGTCATGGCGGGCGCTGGCCTCGACTGAGTGACGGGCCGGGCCGGACCAAACAGTCGGGGCCCCGGCGGACGCGGTGGTGGTCAGCAGCAGGCGGGCCCTCTGGCGGCGCCGGAAGGGGCAGCGGACCAGGCCCTCCTGGATAGGCGCGGCCCGGTCTGTTGCCCGCCACTTCGATGCTCGTGCCGGTCCGGATAGCTCGCATCCCCCCCCCGTGCCGTACTGTCCCGTTCCGTCCAGGCGGGCGTACCGCGGCCGGGACACCAGTTCCGGGGGATCGGGGGCTGGGGTTAGTGGGTGATGGGGTGGAGCAGGTCGTGGTCGCGTTCGTAATTCGCCAGGGCGAGGCCGAGGGCGAAGAAGGTCGGAGCCCATTCGCCGACGAAGATGCCCCACCGGTCGGCCCGCGCGGTGCCGGCCGGCTCGACTTTCATCGATCCGCACCAGGAGACGACAGACAAGCCGATCGAGGCGAATGCCGCGGTGTAGGCGTGCTCGGCTTTCAGGCCCTTCTCGTGCAACATCTTGACGATCATGACACTCCAGTCGATGCAGGGATACTGTCTCCGTCCACCGTCGCCTCCGGACACATGTCCCGCATCTCGGATCTTGGTCCATGCCCCCGCCCCTCTACAGGCGGGCAGAGACGTTCCCTGGCGCCCGGTAGACGTTCCATTCGTACGACCGAGCAAGCCCGCCCTGTCTCCGGTGCTCACACCGCGGCATGAGTGCAGCTGCGTTGTCGAAGAGGCCGCAGCCGCGGTGGAGCAGTCAGGCACGAGGGTCAGGCCGCCTCCGTTTCGTGGGCCTCGTGCTGGTGCTTCAGCCGCATCCGCGCATCGACGACCTGGCCCTGCTCCACCTGCTCCCAGAACGTGTGCGTCGACACGGTGATGCTCAGCTCCAACAGCTCGGCCCGGAACCGCGCCACCTCAGCATGCTGCTCCTCGGTGTAGCCGGGGCTGTCCGGCTTCGCGGACCGGAAGCCGGAGTGCAGCTGCTTCTCGGCCTCCCAGCCGGGCAAGGGTTCCGCCGACCACGGCAGAGAACGGGCGAACTCCTGGTACGCGGCACAGGTCTGGTGGAGGGCGAGCTGGGCGTCGCGGAGGTCTTGGGGGAAGTCGTACGTGGTCACAACTTAATAGTACGGTTGTTCGAATTTGGGATGCGTGATGCGCGCCGAGAACCTATGGACGCGCCACCCGATCGGACGTGGTGCCGAGGGTGCCCGACTTCTGTCGTCGACCGCAGCGAGCGCGCGAAGTAGCCACCTTCGACGGAACGCTCCCCGGCGCAGAGGCCTCAGGGTTAGCATCCGCAGGTTCTGAACTCGGGGGAAGGCGAGCGGATGCGGTTTCGGGCGTGGCTGGAGTTGTGGGGAGCGAGAGCCCTCGACTTTCGCAGTGGTGACGCCAAGGGGGAGATCTATCACCGGTGCGTGCTGGCCGCACTTAACGCGCACGAGACGGAGCGACTGCTTGATGTACGCGACGGGGTAGACCGCGGTGCCGTCCTGCGGCACATGAGGAGAGCGCGGTATCGCCGGTACACCACCATCCGCTGCCCATCGCCCGCCTTCGACAGAGCGATTGAGGCACTGGATCAGGCTCGGGAGAAGCACGAGAGAGCGGCGCGTGCGACGCAGTGGGACTGGCGGGTGGCCTGCTCCCTGATCCTTCTCAGTGTCCTAGCGCTGTTGATCTTCGGGGGCCCTTTCGTCCTGCTCCTAGCGGCTCTGGTAGCAGCCGTCACGATGATCACGCTGTCCTGGCGTGGCTCCTCGGCGTGGACCGACCTGAGACAGTGCCTGATCGCTGCGGGACTGGGGGTCGGCTGGCTGGTTCAGCGCATAGAGGTAGGGGCGTGCGCCGCTCGGTGGGGTGAGGATCTGCAGGAGGAAGGGACCAAGCCCGTGGTGGCCGATCTTGTCCGCCACCTGCTGGGTGACGACCCTGATTCTCTCTTCATCCCTGACGACTACGAATGGGGCCTGCGAGCGCCCCGGTCCCCGGGTTACATCGTTGAGAACGTGGCTCGGAGGCAGCTGGAGGGCAAGCTGTCGCATCTTGAGGACGGCACCATCGCCGTCTGCGGGCCACGAGGTGCAGGTAAAACGACGCTTCTGGAGCAGTGCGTCGAAAAGGCCGGCTTCGGCGTGATCGTCCAAGCGCCGGCCACCTACGCACCTCACGACTTCCTGCTGTCACTGTCGGTGCAGCTGTGCGAGAAGTACATGCGCGGTCAGGGCTACGAACCCACCAGCTTCGCGCGACTGTCGCCGGCACGCCGGCTGCTGCGGCGTGTGCGGCTCCGGGTAAAGCGGCTGAGCCGATGGAGTTCCTTCGCCGTGCCCGCCGCCGCCTTGGTGATGCTAGGCCTGTCCGCCCCGGTGCACTCTCTGTACGAGCAATACGCCCCGTCTGTAGCCGACGCCGTGCGCACCTTCACCAACGCGATACGCGACGACATGACGGCAATCTGGCAGGGCCACACAGCCATCGCGAGTTTGACTGTCACGATCGCCGGGATCGTCTGGTGGCGATCGAGGCACGCAGCCTGGCTACCGCGCACACTGGGCCGCCTGTGGATGCGCGGCATCAGACCCGTAGGCCTGCTCCTGGCGTGCGCATCCGCCGCCACGGTCCTGCTGGACGAACAGATCCGCCAGCAGGTCCGGCACCTCCACAACACCCAGGCCGAGACCTTCTACAAGACCCTCGCCTATGCAGGCGTGCTGCTGGTTGTGTGGTGGGCCTTGCGTGTCGCCCGTGATTCCGAGGTCGAGCTCCCCCTCGGACGGTGGCGCATCTCTTTGGAGAGCGTCTTCCGTCCTCCCGCCGCCCTTGCCGGGATCTGCCTGCTGCTCTTGCTCATCGACAACCCGCAGACACGATCCCTTCTCGCGGACCCGGATAACCCGCTGCGGCTGGCAGGCGTCATCGCCGGAGTCCTGATGTCAAAGGCAGGGGACTGGCGCCCGCAGGAGGAGGAACCCGAACTGGTCACGCGCTGCCAGAACCACCTCTACCGCCTGCAGACGATCCAGCAGGCCACCCACGGGCTGACCACCGGAGGCACTGCCCAAATCATGAGTCTGGGCACGAACCACTCCGCGTCCGTCTCCACAGTCCCCCCGAACTACCCGGAACTTGTCGCAGAATTCCGCGACCTGCTCAGGTGCATCGCCATCGAGAGAACCGAGGCGGGCAAGACCGTCGTGATCGCCATCGACGAAGTGGACCGCCTGGGCGCGGACACCGATGCCCTGGCGTTCCTCCGAGAGATCAAAGCCATCCTGGGGGTTCCCCTGGTCCACTACCTGATCTCCGTTGCCGAAGACGTCGGAGCCGCCTTCGTCCGCAGAGGCCTGCCACACCGGGACGCCACCGACAGCTCCCTGGACGACATCATCCACGTCCAACCGAGCACCCTCAGCGACTCACGCACCATCCTCACCAAACGCTCCCAGACCCTGAAAGACCCCCACATCCTGCTCGCACACGCTCTGTCCGGCGGAATCCTGCGCGACCTGCTCCGCTACGGACTGCAGCTCCGCGAGACACAGGAGAAGGCCCAGTCCTACGAACTCACAGACATCTCCCGTCACCTCATCCTGGAAGAACTCGCGGAAACCTTCGCCGGCTTCCGGACCCTGCTGAGCAAACAGCAGTGGACGCACGACAACAACAGCATCCTGGCCTCCTTCCGCACCCTCAGCAGCTACCTGCGCGACCCATGCCCCTGCGTAGAAGCAGATGTGTTGCGCACACTGGACCACTTCGCCTTCTACGCCGACGGCCCCCAACCACATCCCGTGAACGCAGGCGACTCATCCCACCGGCCATCGGACGACTCCGATCTCAACAAGGACGCACGCCAACTGATCGACGAGGCATCTGCCTACGCATACTTCTCCCTCACCCTGCTCGACATCTTCAGCACCGAAGGACTTGAACGCCGCATGCAACTGGCAGCCGAGCACGGCCAGGACGGCGATCCTGAACGGCTGGCCGACGCCCGCCAGGAACTCGGGATATCGCCCTACAGCGCCCGGTCCCTGATCGACACCATCCGCAAGGCGTGGTCACTGCCTCTCGGACCGACTCCCGGCAGCCACATCCCTATATCGGCTGCGGCATGCCCCCGTCACGAGAGCCGGCCCGCCTCTGAGAGGTGAAAGGAGACGGCCCCGGAACCCTCTGATGCGCAGTACCCGCACGGCTCGTTGGGAGCGGCACGCCCACGTACGGAGGAGATAGCCCGTTGGCGATCGGTAGAGCTCTACGATTCGGGGTGGCATGACACGAACGCCTACCGCCGCCGTCGCAGCGCCCACGCCGCAAACGCGCCCCAGTCCGGCCAAGGCTCCCCCGGCATCCGTCGGTATGGGCCCGTGCAGCCTTCCCGCCGCCAGACTCGTTCGGCTGACCCGGGAGGAGCGTGGGTTCCCTGGAGAAGCACATGACGAAGAACGGCTCCAACGCGCGTAAAGCCAAGATCCGCGACAGTGCAGCCCGAAGCGGCAAGACGTACCGTCAGGCCGCGCGGGACATCGACGATCGCACCGAGATCAAAGCAGCCCTCCGAGCCGCATTGCACAGCCCTGAGGACCTCGCAGAGGAACGCGAAAACTACCTGGCGCAGATGCTGACCGCCGACCTGCCGGAAACGGTAAAGGTCTGCCTGTACGTGCTCTCCGGACGACTCGGAACTGCCACGCACACCGACACACGAGGCGTGAAGTGCTCGAAGGTTGAGCTTGCCGCTGAGACCGGCCTGGACGTAGAAGCCACCTGCCTCAGCCTCTACCTCGCTGAAGCGCACGGGTGGGTGACGGAGTTTCATGATGACGGAGCGCGTCTGACCGTGCCCGGGGAGGACATCGCCATGTACCAGGGCTTCCTTGATTGCTGGAAGCGCATCGTTGCTGTCCCCGAGGTGTATGGGCCACTTCAGGAGGCGGTGGCTACGCAGGCTGCGGCGGAGTTGTCTGCGTGGGGGGAGTGGAAGCGCAGGTAGACGGGTGGTTGGTGGGCGGTGAGACGACACTGCCGGTCCGTGGGCCTGCACGCCATCGCGATCCGGTCCGTCAGGGTCTGATGTCGGTGGCCGCCGCTAGGGTCGACGGCGCAGCGGCACGAAGAACGGAGCGCCTGTGACCGAGCACCTCTTTGACTCCAGCGGGCAGTTCATCGCGTTCAGGCGCGATGCCACCGACAAGTACGTGTTCACCGCGGACGGCAACCAGCTTGGCTGGCTCCCCTACGGCGACCTTGACGTCCACCACCACTCCAGCGGGCGGTACCTGGCCACGATCGTCGGGGACCGCCTGCTGGTCATGCCGAACCGTCCAGCCCGGGGGCTGCCCGGCCTGCCTGGACTCCCAGGCCTTCCGGGCCTTCCCGGCCTCCCGGGGCTCCGGGGGGTCATCACCCTTCCGGCTGGAGCGAAGGACCTACCGAAGGCCACAACCACCCAGTTCCAGTACCTCTTCAACTCCTCGGGCGACTGGATCGCCTTCCGGATCGGCCAGTACGTCTGGGACGAGGACTGCGAATGGGTCGGCTGGTGCCCCTTCGACGACGAGAAGGTGTTCACCCCCGACGGTGACTACCTCGGCTCCATCCTGGATCGCGACCGGCTGGCCCGCGAGGTCCGGTCACCGCGGTACAGCAGGGTTGGGCGACCGGGCCGCCCTGGAAGGCCAGGCCGTCCAGGCCGTCCTGGGCGCCCCGGACGGATCATGCTGCCCACAGGCTGGCAGGACCTGCGCACGGGCTGAGCCGGGCACAGCCGCTGAGATAGGGGTCAGCCCCTCCCGCACACGCGGAGGCGCTGGCCCCTCCGCGTGTGACGCAGCTGTCAGGGCCCAGTCAGGATGTCGTGGGTGCCGATGCGGCGCCAGATGACGTGCGGTGTGCCGGGGCGCACCTCGGTGCCGTACTCGAACGTGGCGCGTCCTGCGGGGCCGGTGCCCATGGACCAGGTGAGTTCGTAGACGCCAGGGGTACGGCGCACGCCCTTGATCCGTAAGCCGGGGCGGAACTGGCGGCCGGTGCGCAGGTCGGGGACGAAGGCGTCCAGGACGACCCGGCGGAAGCGCCCGCGTTGGGCGGGGGTGAGGTGCTGGAGGTCGGTGGTGAAGCGGGGGCAGGTCTCGAAGGTGGGCACGGTGGTCTCCTCCAGGCAGCACGACGAAGCCCCCGGCGGTTGCCGAGGGCTGCTGTAGGCGTTGTTTCCTTGGCGCCTGGCGGTGCTCGCTGGCGCTTGTCGGTGTCGCGCAGGTCGTGATGTGCGAGGCACCAGAGAGCGCTGACATTCACGTCCGGTCCGGTGCTGCATCCCGCCCGGCGGGCGCCCGGTGAAGAAAGTCCGGCCGCTGCTCCCGCCTGGCGGGACGTCCCGCTGATCGGCCTTCCCGTGCAGGTCAGTGACGTGTGGCGTGGTCTCCATGACAGTCGACATCAGGATCATCCGGGCCGGGCAGATGTACCGCTACTACCTGCGCGAGACCGTCGTCGGCGACGGACACCGCCCGGCCCGCACGCCGTTGCGTGCCGCCCAGGAGCAAGCCGGTGTCCCGGTCGGGCGCTGGATGGGCCGCGGCCTGGCCGCGCTCGGTCTCGCGCCGGGTGAGGAGGTCACCGAGGCCCAGCTGCGGAACCTGTTCGGCGAGCGCGGCCGCCACCCGTACGCGGACCGGATCGAGGCCGTCCGGCTCGCCGCGGGCGACTCCCCGAAGAAGGCGTATCGGGCCGGCGCCCTCGGTCGCCGGGTGACGGTCACGGGTGTCGACTTCGTGTTCCGGCCGCAGCCGAGCATCTACCTCCTGTGGGCGTTCGGGGACGAGGAGACCCGTCTGGTGATCGAGGCCGCGCACGAGCGGGCGCTCGTCCGGGTGCTGGAGTGGATCGAGGACGAGGTCGCGGTGATCCGGTACGGCACGGACGGCAACTACCGTGTCCGGCCGCCCGGCGGCCTGGTCGCCGCCCGCTTCCGCCACTACGAAGCCCGCTCCAGCCGACCCTTGCTCCACGACCATGTGCTGCTGAGCGTGAAGGGGCAGCGCCTGGACGGGAAGTGGGGCTCCATCCACACCACAGCCCTGTACGAGAACACCGTGGCGGCGTCCGCGCTCTACAACGAGCTGGTCGCCGCTGAGGTGTGCGAGGAGCTGGGGCTGGCGACCGAGCCGCGCACCGTCACCGAGGGGCGCCGGCCGGTGATGGAGATCGCCGGGGTGCCGCACGAGCTGATCCGCTGGACTGCCCAGCGCAGCGACCAGATCGCCGCCTGCCTCTCGGAGCTGGAGCACGAGTACGTCACCGCCGTCGACGACGACGGAGAACCGAAGTACCTGCCCGTGGTCTCCGAGCGTGCCCGCGCCAAGCTGAACACCATCGCCGCCCGTATGACCCGCCCGCCCAAGAAGGGCAAGGCCCGCTCGCTCGCGCAGCTGCGCGCGGACTGGAAGGCGAGCGCGATTCGCACTTCCGGTGTCCCGGCCGACGTCATCTCCTCCCTCCTCGAGTACGCCCGTGCCGCGGCCGCCGCGATCCGGGCCCGGGTGGCGGCCGTGGTCGATATCGCGCTGGCGGCCGTCGACGTCACCGCGACGGTGTTCGTGATGAACAACGGGGGCCGCTTCCACCGCCGGCACCTGCTCGCCGAGGCCCGCCGTCACCTCGCCCTGGTCCTGCGCGGCCGCCGCCGTGACCCCGGCCTGGACGACCAGGTCGTGGCCGCTGCTATCTCCGCCCATTGCCTGGACATCAGCGAGCCGACGACCGTACGCGGCCTGGAAGCCGGCTACCGCCTCTACACCGCCCGCTGGGCCCTGTCCGACCTCCCCGCCCGACGCCGCCCACCCGCTGCGCCTGATCCGGACCGGCGCTCCCCGACCGACTCAGGCGAGCCGCCCGCGCCCCGGCCTCCGGGCCAGGACGCGGGGGAGTGGGCGATCCCCCGCGTCCCACTCCAGTACGACCGTGCCGTCCTGGCCGGTGCGGTGGTCCGCGAGCAGCTGCGCACCACCACCGCCACTGCCGTGCGGGGCCGGGCGTACGACGTCGTCGCCCATCAGCAGGCGGCGATGCCCGAGCAGCTGCTCGCACCCGAGCCGGCCGACCCCGAGAACGACGACCATGAGCAGAAGCCCGGCCGCCCCGAAGCACTGGACCTGACGGCGCTACGGGCTCTGAGGCAATCGCGTACGGACGTGGAAGCCCTGGAACTCACCGTTGAGCAGCTGCGCCACCTGGCGGCCGCCGTGACGAAGACTGGTGAGGGGGCCCGGGTCAGGAAGAGGAAGTACACCGGCCGGGAGACCACCCCTCCGGTAGACCCGGAGCGCCAGGAGGAACAGCACCGCCCCCAGCAGCCAGGCCCGCACGGACTGGAAGCCAGCTGCTGAGCGCACGCCTCGAACCGGGGCGAGTTTTTGAAACCAGCCCCTGCCCTGGGCGCGTGCGTGAACTCAAGCCACGAGCCTGGACGTGCAACCGCATCAGTCCTTCAGATGCTTGTCGACGTCGACCTCGTGCCGCAGTTGCCTGATGAGCTCCTCCTCGGTCTTTTCCTGGGCGGCTTTGCATCTGAGGTATCCGGGGTCCGTGATGTCAGGGGGGATGTTGCCGTCCCGCGTGTACAAGTCGCCCTCAGTGCAGTGGTAGTGCAGATCGCCGATGGCCTCTGTCGCGGCCTCCCAGAGTTCCCGGACCTTCGGGGAGCCGAAGAGGTCGACCCGGGCCGCAAGGTCCCGGCGGATCTGGTACTGCTCAGGGGTCCGCGGTCCGTAGTAGCCGGGTACGACCGCGTCGGTCGCGAAGGAAACCGCGCCGCTCAGGTGCAGCAGCAGGTCGAGGTACACGGCGGCGCGGCGGTCCCACAGCTCCTGCGAGCGGGCGGCGTCCTTCTGGTGTTTGGCGGTCAGCCACGCGGTGAGGGCTCCGCCTCCGAGGGCGATGACACCGCCGATCACTACACCGATGAGCTGATCCATGAGGCCTCCGTATGCACGTGGAGGGCTGACGGTAGCAACTTCGCAAAAGGGCGAGGCCGGGACCGATACGCAAGGCCGGGGCCCTGCCGGAACTCGCCCGGATCGTCATCGACCGGCTTGTTCGGGCTCCACCTCGCGCTTCCGGAGCGTCATCGCGTGATGCTGGAGACGTGGCCCGAGTTCGCTGCTGTGCCCTGTGCGGCGCCCAGCTTCCGAACGACGCGGTGGCCGGGCGCCGGTACTGCGACGCGGCCTGCCGGCCCAGGTGTACCAGGAGCGCAGGGCCCCGGAGGGAGCGCCGGACCGGCAGTGCCCGATCATGCCGCACCTCCTGGCCCCGGGACACGGAAGGGCACCGGGCAGCAGCGTCGTTCGTAGCCTGCGCGACGGTGCGCGCTCCTACGATGATCTCCGTGACCACTCGCCGCGCCCTTGGCGCAGGCCCCGAAGCTACCGGGCCCAGCAGTATTCGCGCAGCCGAAGCCGACCTCATCGACGTACTGCCCGGCATCCGCCTGCCCGACCTCCAGGACCTACGAGCGCGCGGGGTGGTTGGGGCCCATCTGACTGCCACGGCAAGCACTCGCCGGGCCCTCGGAACCGGGACCACGGACGGAGAAGGCCCGCCGTAAAGCCGTCCTCGCATGGACCGGCGTGGGCACCCTCACCGTCCGCGCCCTGGAGCAGATCGCCCTGCAGCTCACCGGCCACGCCTGCGCCGTCGCCTCCGACGTTCGCCGTCATGCCGACCAGCCGCCCAAGGACAGCAGCCCCGAGGCGCTCGCCGACGTCATCCTGCGCGAGGCAGAAGGCCGGCTGTCCGCGACGATCGAGGGCACCGGGCGCTGCGTCCAGAACCGCGCCCGCCTCGTCCGCGCCCTCTACGAAAGGCTGGATCGACTGGAGGCCGCGCCCGCGATCCGGGCGCTCCTCCTAGGGTGTTCATCGGACGCCGAGGCCGCGGGGCCCGGCCGCCTAAGGGGGGCGCATGAGCACACCCGAGTACGAGTTTTGGAATGACCTTGCTGTCCGCCGTCCGGACGACGTCCGCATGATTTCTGGTGGACGGGTTCCGCTTTCCTGGCAGATGGAGAAGCGCGGCGGGCATGTCGACCGGCTGATGAACAGGACTCTGCCTGCGGATTTCCCGGACCCGGTCGAGCGTGGAGGCACCGACGACGTGTTGGCCGTGCTCGCGTTGTCGGAGTCGATTCGGCGCGATCTCATTGCCCGCCGCGGGGGCGACATCCGTGAGGCCATTCTGCTCGGCGCCACCTGGTCCGAGGTCGCGGCCGCGATCGACACCACACCGGACGAGGCCCGCGCCATCCTGCGTGACTGGACGGAGCGTCAGCACGGCCTCCATCAGAGCGCTGCCGGGCCAGACGACACCCAGCGACTGGGCGCCGAGGAGAACCGCCACGCCGCGGTGCTCGCCCTGATCCAGCTGGCAGACGACCAGCGGACGGAGACCGGCACGCATGACTGATCGCCTGTACCTGCGCAGCTCCGAGGACAAGTAGACCGACGCCCGCGAGCCGCCCGCCTTGTCCAAGGCGGAATTGACCAACGGGGCCCTCAGCTCAGGTCAAGGAGAATCGCACTGCACCGCGTGCGCCATCGCCAGATGCTCGTCGCGCATGGCCTTCAGGGTGGCGCGGGTGTCTCCGTGGTCGTCGGGGTCGGGGACGACGTTCTCGACGAAGCGGATGATGGTGCGGGCGATGCCGGGCACCGCCGTGGTGGGGGAGTCGCGCGCCCAGTCCCGCAGCGCGGACAGCAGTACGCATCCGACCTCGTCCAGCGCGAAGGAGTCCGCGCACGGATCGGTGGTCTCCTCGTCGATGGCCGTGACGGGCCAGATGATGTCCTCGGCCAGCCGCAGCATGACGAACGCCAGCTCCGGGTCGGCTTCCGCCCGCCCGGCGACAGCGGCACCGCCACGCATTTGCAGCTCCAGGAGGTAGTCGAAGCCGCGCTCCACCTGCTCCGGGGTGAGCGGAGTACGGGGCGGGATCAGGTACGGCATGGTGGCCTCCTCGGGATGGCCGCCGTGCGGATCACGGCGACTCCCGACAGCCTCGAACGCCACCCCTGTGGACAGCGGCCGAAGATTTCGGCGTGCCCATGGAGAGAGGCGGACCGGTCGCAACCGCCCCCGGACGGGGGGCGACTCGTACGCGGAACAACGCCACCGCCCCGGTGCCCTGCATCGAGGCCGGATCGCGGAAAGGCCGGGCGGGAAACCCCGCCCGGCCTCGGCTACCCCTGCCACAGCCCCTTGACGAAGCTCCCCAGCGTTCTGACCCAGTCGGGCGGGTCGGCGAGGAACTCTTCCGTCAGACGGGCCAGGAACGTCCGCGACGCGCCCTGGGCCGCGCCCTGGGCAACACCTCGGACTATCGCGGCGGGCCCCCCGGTGCCAATGGCCGCCTGCCGCACGGCGGGCGCGGGGTCCGCCGGCCGGGCCGGTGCGGCACCGGTCGGCTGGGCGTGCGCCGATGTGGACGGCTGGGTGGGGTTGGGAACGTGGTCCCGGGTCATGATGCTGCTCCCTTGAGCAGGAGGGTCGAGGACAGCGGACACCTGTGTGGTGTCGTCCGCGGGGGTGCGTGCCGCGCGGTCGGCGGTCCTGCTGCGGCTCTCTGCGTGAGAGCGTCCCTGTGGGGTCTCGACCCGGGCCCAGGGTGGCGTTGCGACCAGCGTAGGACCGGTCGTCTCGTTCAGCGTAGGCCCGGTCGGCTCGTTCACTGCCCCGGGTGCCTGGTGGGTGTTCATGGGAATGTCCTCCAGGGGGAGTTCGTTGATGCGGGCGGGACCGTGACAGGTCGCGGGTGCTTACGTCTCGGCCTGGTTCGGGAGCGGTGTCTTCACCCCCTGGTGCCGTCAGGGAGCTGGTGGACAGCACTGGATGTGAGGGGATTTCCCGAGGCATGACGAAGGCCCGGACCACCCGGTCCGGGCCTCGCGCCTCTCACCGTGCTGCTAGAGATCCGAATGCCTCACGGGCGCATCCCCTTGACCACGTCCGCTACCGCCTCGTGCGTGGCCGCGTTTCTCCTTGACCTGGCCACGGTTAGACCGCGGTCAAGGGGGTCTCCTGCACGCTGCTCGCTGCCCCGGACCACACCGGCCGGGGCAGCGAAGGAGACGAGACGATGACGACCACCCACCCGAGGGCCGGGCAGCACCCCCGCACGAGCCGGTCCCCGGCAGACAGGCGGCCCCGTGCCAGGCAAGCCCAAGGGGGCTCCCTGGGTGCCCACTTCAAAGGCCCCTCGGGAGCCCCCTTTGGTGCCCGGTCCTCCGAGCGGGAGGAAAACCCCTTGTCAGCGCCGCGATCGGCGCGAAAATCGCGCCGTCACAACCCTCTTCTCTCCTCCTTGTTGTCCGTAGTGGAGGAGATCATCGGGTTCCGGGGGGCGCGGACGCCCTTCCCGGCCGGGCGCGGCCAGCGGCAGCAGCCGCGCCGCCGGTCGGCCGGCGGCCGGTCGCGAGCGACGAGGGAGAAGGTGCAGGGCTGATGGCGGGGAAGCGGAAGACCAACCCGGCGGGATCGACGAACAGCTACCGCAGCGACGTGCTGCGCGTGCTCGGAGCGTTGAAGGTGGCCACGGCCGATCAGATCCAGCGGATCAGCGCCCCGCACTTGACCGTCCGGCACGCCGACAAGCCGACCCCCTCGAAGCAGAAGCAGGCCCGCACCGCCTCGCACACCGGCGCCCTGTCCGACATGCGCAAGCACGGCCTGTCCGAGAACGGCGGCTCCACCGAAAACGGCGACACCCTGCGCAACCTGACCCCCAAGGGCCTGGAGGCCGCCTCCTACGAGCTGCGGCGCCCGGCGACGGAGATGGGCTCCACCGCGCGCGGCGCGGGCTCCTCCGGGGCTTCCCATCCGATGGCGGTGAACGAGACGGTGATCGCGCTGCTGCGTCCGAAGCCGGACGTGGCCAAGCTCGTCGACGACCCGTCCCACGTCCAGGCGGCCGCCCAGGCCGCCGTCGACGGACCGGGCGGGATCGGCACGATCGCCTCGTACTGGACCGAGGTCCCGCTCCCGGCGACCGGTACGTGGAACGCCCCGGGCAAGGGCGGAGCCCAGGCCGACGTGGTGCTCACCGCCCCGCAGGACGGGGTGCCGCTGCTGTTCATCGAGGTCGACAACTGCCACGAGACCGCCGAGGAGCTCGCCGCGAAGCTGGAGAAGTACGCCCGGTTCTTCCGCCGGAGGGTGAAGGACACCGACGGGAAGGAGCGGCCGATGTGGTGCACCCGCTGGACGGTCCCCGAGCAGCGGTACGGGGAGATGCCGCACCCGCCGGTGCTGCTGGTGTTCAACCACATCGGCGAACGCAACCCCAACCGGACGATCCCGCGCCTGCAAGCGCTCACCCGGCACCTCTGGAAGGGGGAGTGGATGCGCGAGGGCTACCACTCCTACGACGGGAAGATCCCGATCGTCGCGGTCGGGCTGAGGAACCTGCGCGAGCACGGACCGGCCGGAGCCGTGTTCCTCCGCTTCGGCCGCGACCGCCCCCAGCCGCTCCTGGACGCGATCGGCAACCCCCGCCTTGAAGCGGTCCACGCCCGCGAGGCAGAGGCGGCCAGGGCCCGGCAGGCGGAGTACCAGGCGCAGCTGCGGAGGGCTGCCCAGGAGCAGGCGGCGAAGAAGGCCGTCGAAGCGGCACGGGAAGCGGCCCAGCGCGAAGCCCGACGTCCCGCCTGCGCCAGCTGCGGGAGCCGGTTCACCGACGAACGGTGGGAGGCCGCAGAGGAGACGGACTGGGGCCGCCCCGTCGACACCCACCCTCACCTGTGCGACAGGTGCAAGCCCGTCGCCGTCGCGAGTGCCGCCCCCACGCCCGGCAGGCAGGAGGAGCACCAGGAGCCGCTCCCCGAATGGGCGCGTCAGGAGTTCATGCGCTTCCCCCGTCGTCCCCACTGCACCGAGTGCAAGGCGGCGTTCACCGCCGTTCGCATGGAACGGCCGCTGACTGCGGTGACCGATACCGGCACCAGATTCGGGGAGACAGCAGTAGGCACCGCCCTGAAGCACACGGCTGGCCCTCCTCGACCTTGACCCTGAGCTCCGAGACGCTGTCGACACTAAGCAGATCAAGGTGAAGACCGCCGAGAGGATCGCGAAGATCCAAGACCCGGAGCAGCAGAAGGCCATCGCGGCAGAAGAGATCCGTAAGGCAAAGGAACCCAAGGCTCCCCGAAAGCGCCAAATCACTCCGCCGAGTCCACCAGTTCAAAACCCGGTTTTGAACCCCGCCACCGAGCCGGTGACATCCGGCGGGGGAGTGGCGGCAGACAAGATGGAAGCACCTGTCGTTGCAGTTCCGGAGCCACGGACCACCACGGTCTCCCAGGCAGAGCCCGCCGCCTTGCCCTGGCAGGACGGCGAAGTCCTGATGAACGTCGCGTTCGACCGGCTCGACGCCCAGCAGCGCAGTGCCTTCATCCTCCGCTACTTCCAGCGCAGCAGCGGGATCGACGCCGTCATCGCAGACATGAGCGGGAACCTCACCACCGAGGCCCGCACCTCGCTCGCAGCCATCCTCCAGCAGGTTGCCGCAGGCCTTCTCGAAGACGCGTAGCTGCCGTAGGGAGCCTCTACTTTCCTCCCCCTTGCTACTGATGGGGGAGGAGCGTAGAGGCCACCCTCTGAGAAACCACCCAGGAGCGATGCCCTGAGGGGAACGGGCCGGAGCCGTCACGGGACGAGGTGTCAGCGGATCCGGGTTCGCATCCGGATCAGGTGGCTGTCGTAGACGACCGTGCCGGTGATCCGGGCGAACGGCTCCGGCAGATCCCGCTCGATCCGCACCTGCGCCCGCGCTTTCAGCTGCGCGCAGTAGGAGGCGTAGTGGTCCTGGGTGCTCTGGCCGCACGCTCCGGGCTCGTCCGGCAGGCACAGAGGCAGTTGATCGCCGAGGGCGGCAAAAGCGTGACGGACCCGGCGGGCTTCGTCGAGCCATTCCTCATCGGACCAGTCCGCCCCGCGCCGTTCCATGACCAGCAGCCTGCCACACAAGGCCACCCCACCACGGAGGAGCCGACGGGCCGGTCCCCGGCGTGGCGGCGGCAGCCGGCCGACCGGAAGGGGACGGCCCATCCGGACGACGTGCGAAAGGCGACCGGACGGGCTCCGCGGACCACGCTGCACCCTCCGGGCCACGGAATCAGGCAGACATGCCGCAGCGCCTCCAGGCAGTAGCCCCGCTGTCCCCCAACGCGAGAGGGACGCTCCGGCCGCAGCTCGCGGGCGGAACGATGGTGGGCAGGCCCCTCCCGTGCCGCCGATCGGGCGTGGCTCGTTGAGTGCGCCGCGTGCCGCCTGGCTTCCCCAATTCGAACAGACGTAGCATTGAAGATGTGACCAGGTACGACTTCCCCCAAGATCTGAGCGACGCCCAGCTCGCCCTTCACCAGACGCAGTTTGAGTACGAGCAGTACGCCACGACTCTCCCCTGGTCGGCGGAGCCGATGCCCGGATGGGAGGGGGACAAGCAGCTCCACTCCGCCTTCCGGTCCTCCAAGCCGGACAGCCCCGGATACTGCAGGTCGCAGTCCCCGCACAGCGTCGGACGGGGCGAGCGGTGGAAGGCGGTGGAGCGCACCGGCTGGGGGCCCTTGAGGTTGCGCCGGGCCTGACGCGGCCTCGCATCAGGAGCGGAGCCGCGAGAACCATCCGCCGGACTTCGGGCTGGGCACGGCCTGGTCCTGCTCCTGGTCGTGCTTCTCCTAACCGGCCTTCACCGCAAGAAAGTTGAGCCATCAAATGACGAGGAACCGCGGCTATGGCCGGCGCCCCGTGGTGGGGCGTGGTGATCTGCCTCGTCCTGAATCACTCACACCCCACCCAAGAAAATTACGCTGCGCATATATCTGGCCACGAAAGGCAAGATCGACCGTGGAGCGCTGAACGCGCCCCGCCCCCTCTCAACTGCGCGGTCGCCGGGCGGCACCGTCCGAACGAACAGCACGATTTGGACATCGTGTTCCACGTCACAATCTGTGACGACAGGCGGGTGAGCGAGCCGGTCGGCCTCCCGGCGCCGAAGGAAGGTCTTCTGGCGCCCGCCCGAGAGCCGGCTTGAGTGACGACATCACCCGGCTCAGCTCCCGGCGGTCATGGGGGTGACGGGCCGGCCGCCAGCCGGGGCCGGATCGCGCCGAGCCAGTGGCTGATCACGATCTCGCGGTTCGCCCGGAAGGACAGCCACCGTTCGACCGGCCCTCCATGGCGGTCTAGCGGTTTCTGCGGGGTGCGGGGATTTTCGGGAGGAGTTCCCACAGGGGGCGCCCGCCGCTGGCCCAGGTGGCGAGGGTGCGCCGGTCGGCGAGGTGCATGTGCAGCTGCGTCGCGAGGGGTTGGCAGCGGGTGGTGAAGCGGCCGTTGGTGACGACGAGGACGATGTCGGCGCCGTAGAGCTGGCGGGCGGTGCCGTTGACGCGTTGGAGGTCGGGGGTTCCAACGGGGGAGCCGCGGTCGCCGTCGCGTCGGTGTTTGCACTGGATGACCCAGGTACGGCCCAGCGGGTCGGTGGCCAGGACGTCGGCGCCGTTGTCGCCGGCGCCGCCGATCTGCCGTGCGTCGGTGCATCCGTCGCGGAGCATGAGGTCGCGGATGGCGTACTCGAAGTCGCGGTGGTGCAGGGCGTCCAGCTGCGGCAGCCCGTACCGCAGTGCCTGCTGCCGGACACGGTCCCAGGCCCGTTGCTGCTGAAGGCGATGACCCCACACCGCCCCGCCCACGATCGCGGCGGCGCCGAGCACGATGAGGATCCACCAGTTCGCCACCAGCCAGGAGAGCACCGCCCACACCACCGCGGCGGCCATGACCCCGCCGCCCGCGAGGACCAGGAGCTGCTCCTCCTGCCGCTTCCTTCTGCTGGGGCGCCGCTTGCGCGGCCGCCGCACGGGCGGCCGCTGCCCGGGAGATCGCCGGGCGCTCACCGTCCGGCCTTGGGCGAGGGGAAGCGGATCGGGTAGGACACCGTCGGCTTCGGCAGCGGCCGCGGTTTCTCCCACCCGGGGAACTTGACCGGATACACCCCCGGCGTCGGACGGGGATACGGCTTCCCGTCAGGCCCCGTCGACGGGCTCCCGTTCCCGCCGGCCACGATGACGAACCCGACCAGCACGATCACCGCCATGTTCTGGCGCGCTCCCGGTGCCCACCGGGAATAGCCTCTGACCTGCGTTCCGTCCGCCCGCTTGTACGGCCTGACCCACGGCACCCGCGCCCCCGCTCGACGTGATCCACAACGACCGTTCATCGTCGCACCGGACCCTGACGGGAGGTCAGGGAATGGGGAGGGGAGACCGGAAACGAGCGGACGAATCCAGCCGCCATCGAACGCCAACTCGATTTGTGGGCAACGGAGTTGGAGGCTCGTTGTCAGTGGTGCCGCCTAGCGTTGATGGTCGCCGGGAGCCCCCGGCCCCGCCCTCTGCCGCGAGGAACCACCACCATGGCCCACGTCCGCGCACACCGCCGTGCCGACGGCACCTACGTCAAGGCCCACAACCGCCGCACCCGCCCCCGGACCACTACCGCGACCACCGCACCCCGCCGTACGACCACCGCCCGCCCCGGCACGCTCCGCAGCGTCCCGCCCCCTGCCGGACCGGCCACCCGCGTGCGGAGCTACCGGCGCGCGGACGGAACCCGCGTCCGCAGCCACCACCGCACCCTCACCCCCAAGGCAGCCGCGGCCGGCACCGGGATCGGCGGCCTGCTGCTCCTCTTCCTCGTCCTCGCCGCTCTCGCTCCCGGAGGAAGCCCGAGCACCCCCGGGGAAGGAGCGGGACCATCGGCCCCGGCCACCCTGGCCCCCGTCACCGGGCCGGGGCCCGGCAGGTAACCGGCGTCCTCCGCTACACACCCGCCACCTGACCCCGCCCCGCCGGACGGGAGCGCCGACGGAGCCCTTCGCAGCCGACCGCTCCCGCCCGTGCCCCACATCGCGGGCGGGCCGGGATTGTCAGTGGCCGCTCGTACCGTCGAAGGCAGGTGCTGGAGAAACCGGGACCTGGGCTGGAACGGAGCGGACCATGGGCGAGATCGACGTGAGCAGCCACAACCTCGGGCGGCTCCTGGCCGACAGCACCGGCACCCCGGCCCGTTCCTACCAGGCCGCCTTCGCCGAGCTCGCCGAATCCCACCAGGGCCGCCCAGCCACGGAGATCGTGCCGTTGCTGCGCCGGGCGGCGGACGAGGCGCTGCTCGGGTTCACGGCCGCGGACCTGTATGAGCAGGCAGAGGCGATCCGGACCGGACAGAGGTACGTGCTGCGCATCCGCGTCACCTAGACCGGGACCCGGCGACGACGGGGTGGCTGGCCTGTCCGGTCGACGCGCGGAGGGCTCCTGACGGGCTCCGCACTCAACGCTGCACCTACAACGGCATGCCAGGGCCATCTTCGGCAGCCCGGAGCGAGACATCGGTTCCTCACCGTGCGCGGCCGTCTTCTTCGGTGCCGATGCGAATGCTCTTGCTAGGGAAGGCCAGCGGGTGTCCTGGGGGTGGGGTGCGCATGCCAGCGATGCGGGCGCGGACGCCAGGCTGGTTCGGCTCGCGTCAGGCGGAGGTGGCCGAGACGGCCACCCGTGGCCGCAGTCTCCACACGTCCACGTCGTCATATCTGGTCGTGCCCGTGGGCTCCGGCTAGGGGTCCTCAGGTAGTGCCAGCGGTACACTGGAAGGGAACAGATCACCGTAACTTCCCGAGTATGACCGGCGCTTGACGCCCTATCAGCCAGTGACTAGACTGGACTTAGTAAGGGGGGCGGTTTCGCCTACCCTGAAAAGTTGGGTCCTTCAGCGCCACAGGTGTGTCTGGACCCATTTTGTTTGCCTAATTGAATGAAAACCAAAGTGCCCTCCGGTGGCCGCCGGGGGGTTTTCGCGTATATGGAGGCTTTTGGGCAGTTTTCAACCATGCTGGGGTCGCGTCAGCTCAGTCCGTCCTTGCTGGTAGCGATCATGCGTTCCGGCAAAGCGGTGGTCGCGGGGCTTTGCCTCCGACATCCGTACGTGCAGAACCACCCGCTGTGCCCACCGCGCTCAAGTTCATGAACGAACCGCTCAACGGTGAACCTCCCTCCCACCCGGGGTCAGGAGGACGCCTTCTGCCCGCCCCACTGACTTGGGGCATCGGCCTCCCATAGCGCCACCGCCTTACCCCCGCGCGCTCCGAAGCGGGGTCACATCTATCGAAAAGAGGAAATATGACTCAATCAAACCTTAACCAGACGAAGTCGTATCGGAGCCCGGTGCTCCACGCGACCACCTCTGCCGAGCCGTCTTTCGGCGGTGCCCGATGATGCTGCTAATTATCTTCCTCCTCGGCGCAGCCGCGGCCTACAAGGCATATAGAGACGAAAAGTTCGGACCGGCCCTGGTGGTTGGCGTGACAGTGGTTACCGCGTGCTTCCTCGTCATGGACAAGGACCCCTCCGCCATGCTGCAGACAGTGGCCCCGTCGGCGCTTTCGGCGACGGCGGTGCCTGCCCAGCCGGGTGGTCCGACGGCGGTGCCTGCCCAGCCGGGTGGTCCGACGGCGGTGCCTGCCCAGCCGGGTGGTCCGACGGCGGTGCCTGCCCAGCCGGCACCTCTGTCATAGTCCGGCTGTGAGCGGCAAACGAGCAATTTTTCTCTCCGAGGGCGTGAGCCCTCCCATCAGAAACGATGCAGGGCCCGGCCGTACGGCCGGGCCCTGCATCGTGCCAGGCCGTGTAGAAGGACCTAGCGTGCCGTCCTGTGGACGGTGTTTCCTATGGCGGGACGATCCGGCGTTCACCGTGGGTCTCGGTGAAGGCGGCGATCCTGGCGTGCCGGGCGGGTCCCTCTACTGAAGTGGTCGGCCCCACTCTCCGAGAGTGTGACGGCGGCGGAGTACCGGCAGGACGACCTGGCCGCTGTCTCTTCCGAATGCTTCGGTTTGCAGGATGATCCTGTGAGCGACCATATCGCTGCTGTCGTCGGCGAAGTCCTGCCACTTTCCGTCGTCGTGCCGCTTGGCATGGCGGATCACGTCCAGGAGCTCGAAGGCGTCGAGTGACTGGTGCGTCTCGTACGCGTCGCGGCCGAGTCCGTAGAAGCCGTGCCGGACGTCGCTGAGTACGTAAGCCTGCGTGATGGTCGACCCGTCCTCGAGCTTGTGGTGCGAAGGGTCGAACTTCGTCACGTCGAACCACATGAGCAGGGCCGCGATCTCGCTGGTCGTCAGTACGTGGACCCAGCCGTTCGTGAAAAACCCGATGGGGATCTCCACGAACGCCTCGTTGTCGGTGGGGACGGTGTACGGGATGTTCGCCGCCCCGGCCTTCTTGCTCTTGCCGTTCTCGCACAGCAGGAGAACGCCCCGGCGAACCTGGCCCTTGACCCCCGTTGCCGACGCGAGCAGACCCATCTTCTCCAGCGTCTTCATGGCCTCGGCGATCTGCCTGACCTTGTTCGTTCTGACCGAAGCGGCCTGGACCCCGGGACCGGCGTACTTCGCGATGGTTGCCACCAGACCCCGCCAGGAGTCGGGCCTCTCCGCCGTCGGCTCGATCGGGTAGGGGCCGGGCCACTCCTTGCCGGCCGTGACCTCGCACTGCGCGGCGAACAGCATCAGCAGGTACAGCTTCAGCGTCAGGCCTCTCGGCGAGATCATCTTCGCTGAGAGCGGGCGCTTCGACTTCGGCAACGGCTTCCGCTCGTCTTCGACCAACCCGGCGAAGTTCTCCAGCCGGATGAAGGAACGCCTGACCCTCACCACGTCCTGCCCGCCGCGCTCGTGGATCTCGCGAGCCTTCTCGATCGCGTCCGGGAGTTCCCCCCTCAGCAGGTCCTCGAGCTGGTCCTTGCGAACCTCAACCTTGCCGTCCCCCATCGCATGCCCCAAGTTTTTCGACGCTTTATCCCCTACTGATTAATCCGTATGTGGCGTCATCCATGTCTCTATCGCCTGTTCATCGATCACTAGATTCGTAGTGGTGTCGCATGCGGATCAATCCGTCCACAAGCATACCTGATCGGATGTCAAGTCGCCTGCATCATGGAGTCCTCGCCCGAGAACAGGGCGGGGAACCGCAGGACCAGGGCAGCGAGCCGGCCAGCAGAACTGCCCTGGTGCCTGTGCCACAACAGGAATGAGGTACTCCTACGTGTCGATCGACCGTACAGCAGCAAATCGGGCAGGTCGCGAGCCCGGGCGCTCCGGAAGCGCCCTGAACTGGTGCGAGTTCATCTTCAAGGTCCTCTGCGTCGGAAGCGGGCTCACTTTCTTCTTCGCCGGCTTCCCGCTGGTCGGCCTCGCCCTTCTCGGAGTGCTGGGCATCCAGGTCACCATCAAGCGGAACTGACCGCAGGAGCCCGCAGAGGAGGTTCCGTCAAGGAGACCCGCCCGTACGACGAGGGCCCGTACCACCCAGGTGCGGGCCCTGGCCGAAATTGTGGGCAAGGAATTCGTCTTCTTGTCCTTATCGTCGCTGGTCTCGCTGCCGGTGAGGAACGCGATCAAGGCGACGGCGAGGAGGATGGCGATGCTCACCCATCAGCCGCCGGAAGCCCGTCCCTGCGCCGTCACTTGGGGGAAACGCTCATGCTCGACGGCTTGAACATTTTGTCGCGGGTCGTGGACCGGGGCTAGTCCTAGCCGCCGTCCACGCCCTTGGCGTCCGCGGCCTCGGCGACCCCTCCACCGGTACCTTCTCGTCATGACGACCAGACCCCGCCCCCGCTTCTCCGTCCGCGCCGGGCTTGCTGATGCCTCCGAGGACGACGGGCCGTTCGAGGAGGTCCCCGCGCATCTGCGCGTGCCGCTCCAGCAGTGGGTGAAGAGCACACTCACTTTCGAGGGCAAACCACAGCAAAATGCAGCCCGTCCAATTTGTCTGCGGTTGCGTATCCCACCAGGCCGCAGCCGCTTCAGCAACGTGGACTACGTGGTACCGCTGGCGGAAACCATCGGCCTCCAACTACTGGACGTGGTGGACGAAGTACTGAACACAAGAACCGCTGCAGACTGGGAAGCCCACAGTCTCAGCGAGATTCTCGACCAGGCCGGGTCGGCTTACCGAGTCAACGAGGCTGCGGACGGCTTGGAGGAGCGGGTCACTCCGGCCGTGCGGGAGGCGGTGCGCCAGACGATGGCGGACGCGGCGGCGCAGTCGTCTGTAGGGTCGGCCGCGGACCATTTGGCGGCCGCGTGGCAGGCCGCCTACGGGCGGAGCCCGGATCCGGTGCGCGCGTACAGCGAGGCCATCAAGGCCGTGGAGTGCGCGGCGCACTCCGTCGTCCAGCCCAACAACGCGAAGGCCACCCTCGGCTCAATGCTGGGCGAGATCAAGAACGCCCGGCACAAGTTCACCGCCGCCATCGTCGTCCCGGCTAGCGACCCGATAGCCCCGGCCGAGTCGATGATGCGCGCGCTGTGGGAGGGGCAGACCTCGCGGCACGGCGCACAGACCGCGACCGTGCCCGAAACCCTGGAAGCCGCCCGGGCCGGCGTCCACCTCGCCGCCGCCTTGGTGCAGTGGTTCGTCTCCGGAGCTGTCGTCCGAACACCCTGAGAGAAGCAGTCAGCCAGCTGTCCGTGCGCCGCCGGGGCCTGTGTCGGGCCCCCCCCCCACCAAAACACACCAACAGGCGCGCGGGCCACAAAAAGGGCAAGCGCGACGGGGTAAACCCCCCCAATGACCGGGAATGCAA